>CAZVWX010000277.1:0-2875 GCA_964631105.1 uncultured Prevotella sp.
CATCATCGGGCGCGGCCTGCTCCTTGGCGACGCCATCGCCATGGGCCTGCTGGCCCTGCAACGGTTCACGGGCGTGGTGAAACTCGACCCGCAGACCTATTATGTCAGCACGGTGCCCATCGAGTTCAACTGGCCCCTCATCGTTGCGCTGAACGTGGCCACACTCGCCATCAGCCTCGCCATCCTCGTGGCCCCAAGCTGTCTGGTCGCACGAATCCATCCGGCGCGGAGCATGAGGTACGAGTGAGCACGGCCCACCCGGCGGCCACGTGAGCGCGCCCACCCCTCCAACCCCCAAGAAACCAACTATAACCATGGCAAACGAAAAGAAAGGAAAATCGACACCCATCGACCCCACCTACGGACACGTGCCGCCACAGGCCCTCGACATCGAGGAGGTGGTGCTCGGCGCATTGATGATTGACAAGGAGGCCTTCTCCGTGGTGTCGGAAATGCTCAGCCCGGACACCTTCTACGACCCCCGCAACCAAAAGGTCTACAAGGCCATCCAGACCCTGAGCATTGAGGAGAAACCCGTCGACATGATGACGGTGACCGAGGAGCTCAGGCACGAAGGCGCACTTGACAGCGTGGGCGGGCCGGGGCGCGTCATCGAGCTGACGCAAAACGTGGCCTCGTCGGCCAACATTGAGTACCACGCGCACATCCTGGCCCAGAAGCACCTGGCCCGGCAACTCATCTCGTATGCAAGCCAGGTGGAGACAGGAGCCTTCGACCCGATGGTGGATGTGGACGAGCTCATGCAGAAAGCCGAGGGGGCCCTCTTCGAAATCTCGCGGAGGAACATGAGGCAGGACTACACCCAGATTGACCCCGTCATAGCCGAGGCCACGAAGATTCTGCAACGCGCGGCCAGCAACAAGGACGGGCTGACGGGCATCACCACGGGGTTCAACGGCCTCGACGACGTGACGAGCGGATGGCAGAGCTCCGACCTCGTCATCATTGCCGGACGCCCCGCCATGGGCAAGACCTCGTTCGCCCTGAGCCTGGCCAAGAACGCCGCCATCGACAACGACATCCCCGTGGCGTTCTTCTCGCTTGAGATGAACAACGTGCAGCTGGTGAACCGGCTCATCAGCAACGTGTGCGAAATCTCGGGGCACAAAATCCTGACGGGACAACTCGAACGCGACGACTGGGTGAGGCTGGACGCCAACCTGAGAAAGATGCAGGGCAAGCCGCTCTACATCGACGACACGCCCGCGCTCTCGGTGTTCGAGCTGCGCACCAAGGCGCGCCGACTGGTGAGGGAGAAGGGGGTGAAGATGATCATGATAGACTACCTGCAGCTGATGAACGCCAGCGGCATGAAGTACAACAGCCGGCAGGAGGAGGTCTCCACCATCTCGCGCTCGCTCAAGGGACTGGCCAAGGAGCTCGACATCCCCATCCTGGCCCTCTCGCAGCTCAACCGAAGCGTGGAAAACCGGCCCGACACCAACGGCGCCGACAACAAGCGGCCGCAGCTGAGCGACCTGCGCGAGTCGGGCGCCATAGAGCAGGACGCCGACATGGTCATCTTCGTACACAGGCCCGAATACTACCACATCTATGAGGACCAGAAGGGCAACGACCTGAGGGGCATGGCGCAAATCATCATCGCAAAGCACCGCAAGGGCGCCACCAAGGACGTGCTGCTCACCTTCCGCGGAGAGTACACACGCTTCCAAAACCCCGAAGAGGCAACGGGAGGGGAAATCATCGGAAGCAAAATCAACGGCGACGTGGACGATTTGCCAAGACAAGACGACACCCAGCCACCCTTCTGACGGCAAAAAGTGGAAAATCGTAAGGAAACAAAGCAAAAAACTTCTGATTTGTTTGTCTATTCCATTCAAAATACATACCTTTGCACTTGAAAACAAAACGGAAATGACAAACCCGATGAACATATGGAGCACGATGATCCGAATCCGACTGCATGGCGCGGCCGGAAGTGACGAGGCGTGCTCATAGCCCAGGCGGACGAAAACATAAAGCCTTTCTCACTTCCTGATGGAGTGTGGAAGGCTTTTTTCAATCATGGGCGAGAACAAGGCGAGAAAACAAATAAAATCATACAAAAAAGCTATGAGCGATAGACTTTATATTTTCGACACGACCCTCCGCGACGGCGAGCAGGTGCCCGGATGCCAGCTCAACACCGTCGAGAAAATCCAAGTGGCCAAGCAGCTGGAGCAGCTGGGGGTCGACGTCATCGAGGCGGGGTTCCCCATCTCGTCGCCGGGCGACTTCAACTCGGTGGTGGAAATCAGCAAGGCCGTGACATGGCCCACCATCTGCGCCCTGACCCGCGCCGTGGAGAAGGACATCGACTGCGCCGCCGAGTCGCTGAAGTTCGCCAAGCGCAAGCGCATACACACCGGAATCGGGACGAGCGACCCGCACATCAAGTACAAGTTCAATTCCAACCGTGACGAAATCCTGGAACGAGCCGTGCGCGCCGTGGCCTATGCCAAGAAGTACGTGGAGGACGTGGAGTTCTACGCCGAGGACGCCGGAAGGACCGACAACGAGTATCTGGCACGGGTCGTCGAGGCCGTCATCAAGGCCGGAGCCACGGTGGTGAACATCCCCGACACCACGGGCTACTGCCTGCCCAACGAGTACGGCAACAAAATCAAATACCTCATGGAGCACGTGGACGGCATCGAGAAGGCGCAAATCAGCACGCATTGCCACAACGACCTGGGCATGGCCACCGCCAACACCCTGGAGGGCGTGCTCAATGGCGCACGGCAGGTGGAAGTGACCATCAACGGCATCGGGGAACGCGCCGGCAACACGTCGCTCGAGGAAATCGCCATGATTCTGAAGTGCCACAAGGGCATCGGCATCGACACCAACATCA
>CAZVWX010000278.1:0-2862 GCA_964631105.1 uncultured Prevotella sp.
CGAAGAAGGCCGTTCTTCGAATTGACCCCCTATTTTTCTCGCATCTTTACAAAACGGTAAGCAAATCGAGGAATAAACTTCGCAGAATGTCACAAAGTCTCGGAACATTCCGACTTCCCGTCAAAATGGGATTTTTGCAGGGATGGATTGAAATGTAAACATTTTCTCGATTCAAGCCGACCGTCCCGTTGGGGCGTGCATTGTACACTGGCCGGTGCCGCCCCTCGTGCCGGAAGGCGACCCTGGAACAGCGTTTCATGCATCCGCGCGGCAACCGTGAATCATTGGGCCCCCTGTCGGGGCGGGCCGGAGCATGGCGCGGTTGCTGTGGGTGCCAGCGTCAGCAAGGGGAGATTTCATGCGGCCTTATATATTATAATAGGTGTCGATATATATATCAAACAGGTGTCGTTGTATATATTAAAATAGGTGCAGCCGGCGCCGAGGGGCTTCGCCGTGCCGGAAAAGCGGCAGGGGAGGACGGGATAATCATCCATAAATTTTGTTTTTTGCCCGCTTTGTGCTACCTTTGCATCATCAACCAACACAAACATGAGATGAAGAATATGGTGCTGCTGGTCTGCGACCAGTTCCCGGGAATCCTCACCCCCGACATTCCCAACTACGAGTCGATGTTCATCAAGGTCTTCCGGCAGGCGGGCTATGCCGGCTCGTTCCAGGTGCTGCAAGCCTGGAAGGGCGAGTTGCCCGACACGCTTTCCGAGGACGACGTCTATTTGGTTACGGGCAGTTTGGCCTCGGCCTACGACGACACGCCGTGGGTGAAGGGGCTGCTCGATTGGATAGCCATGGCTTTCCGGCAGGGCGCGCGCATGATGGGTGTCTGCTTCGGCCACCAGGCCATGGCGCAGGCGCTGGGCGGACGCGTCGTGGCCTCGCCCAAGGGGTGGGGCGTCGGGCTGCGCACCTCGCTCATGAAGGACGAGCTGGGCCGCGTGCTCCTGCGCGACAGCAGCTTCACGCTCGCCTACGACCACCACGACCAGGTGGCGAGGCTGCCCCATTCGGCCGCCTGCGTGAGCGGAAGCGACTTTTGCGCCATCGAGAGCTTCCGCATCGGGCGGCAGCTCATCACGCTGCAAGGCCATCCGGAGTTCACCACGCCTTTCATCCGCCACTGGATAGAGCACTGTGCGCCCGGCGAGCCGGAGCAGGTGAAGGCCGACGCGCTGGCCTCGCTGTCGCAGCTCAAGAACGAGGGCGTGAGGATGGCCGAGTTCCTGCTCGACTTCTTTGCATAGTTCTTCAGTGCTTGCGTATGCTTATGTAAAACCGATTAAAACTGTTAATTTGATTAAAATAATCGTGAATAATTAACTTTGTTGTGTTAAACAATTAAGATTTTTGCTATCTTTGTCGCCATGAAGAAGAAGACGATTTGGACGATAGCAATCATCATGGGCCTCTCGTTTCTGGCCTTGCTCTCGCTCCAATTGAAGTATATCCAGGCCATGGCAGAGATGAAGAAGGAGCAGTTCGACGAGTCGGTCAACCGCGCCCTTTACCAGGCTTCGCGCAACCTGGAGCTCAACGAGACCCTCCGCTACCTGGAGAAGGACGTCAACGAGACCGAGCGGCGCGCCCAGCACACCGACTCGGCGGGCACGCGCTCGGGCCGGCCCGACGACGGAACCATGCAGCAGTCGCACCAGTACTCGGTGACGGGGAAGGACGGCACGGTGTACTCCTCGTTCGAGTTGAAGACCATCACGATGAAGCCTTCGCAGACACCCAAGGCCATGATTCTCAGAAGCGACCGCAACTCCATCTCGGCGGTGCAGAAGTCGATGCAGGAAATCGTGAAAAACCGCTACGTCTATCAGAAGGCACTGCTCGAAGAGGTGGTCTACTCCATTCTCTACTCCGCCTCGGACAAGCCGCTCAAGGAGCGCATCAACTTCAAGCTGCTCGACCAAGACCTGAAGGCCGAGCTGCTGAACAATGGCATCAACATTCCCTACCACTTCACGGTGAGCACGCAGGACGGGCGCGAGGTGTACCGATGCCCCGACTATACCGAGGACGGCGAGGAGAACACCTACTCGCAGGTGCTCTTCAGAAACGACCCGCAGACGAAGATGGGCGTGGTGAAGGTGCACTTCCCCGACATGAACAGCTACATCTTCTCGTCGGTGAGGTTCATGATTCCCAGCATCATCTTCACCATCGTGCTCCTCGTGACGTTCATCTTCACCATCGTGGTCATCTTCAGGCAGAAGCGCTATTCCGAAATCAAGAACGACTTCATCAACAACATGACGCACGAGCTGAAGACGCCCATTGCCAGCATCTCGCTCGCCGCCCAGATGCTCAACGACCCCGCCGTGGGAAAGAGCGAGCAGATGATGAAGCACCTGGGAAGAGTAATCAACGACGAGTCGAAGCGGCTGCGCTTCCTGGTGGAGAAGGTGCTGCAGATGAGCATGTACGACAGGAAGAAGGCCGTGCTGAAGAAACGCGAAGTGGACCTGAACGAGATGGTGGAGACCATCGGCAACTCATTCACGCTGCGCGTGGAGCATACGGGCGGCAAGGTGTTTATCGACATCGAGGCCGTCGACTCGGCCATCTACGTCGACGAGATGCACTTCCAGAACGTCATCTTCAACCTGCTCGACAATGCCGTGAAGTACCGCAAGCCCGACCAGCCCCTGAACGTCTACCTGAAGACGTGGAACGAGGGAAAGATGGTGTGCCTGTCGGTGCGCGACACGGGCATGGGCATCAAGCGGGAGAACCTGAAAAAGGTGTTCGAGAAGTTCTACCGCGTGCACACGGGCAACGTGCACGACGTGAAGGGATTCGGCCTCGGGCTGGCCTACGTGAAGAAGATGGTGGACC
>CAZVWX010000279.1:0-2848 GCA_964631105.1 uncultured Prevotella sp.
AACGTCGTGGCCATAGAGCCCACCTACGGCATGTACAGGGTGTGCGCCGACATCAACGACATAGCCTACCGGCCCGTGCTGCTCGACGACAACTTCCAAATCACCGCGTCGAAACTGCTCCGGGCTTGCGACGACAACACCAAGCTCGTCTGGATATGCACCCCCAACAACCCGACGGGCAACCTCATCAACCGAGAGGCCGTCGAGGGCGTGCTGCAACACTTTGGAGGCATCGTCATCGTCGACGAGGCCTATGGCGACTTCGCCTCGGCGCCGTCGTGGCGCCACGATCTGCCGAAGCATCCCAACCTGGTGGTGCTCAACACCATGAGCAAGGCGTGGGGATGCGCGGCCATCCGCCTGGGCATGGCCTTTGCCAGCGAGGACATCGTCGACATCTTCAACAAGGTGAAGTACCCCTACAATGTCAACCTGCTCACGCAGCAACAGGCCTTGAAGGCCCTGGAAGACCCCTACCAGGTCGACGACTGGGTGAAGATGCTCAACGAGGAGCGTGGACGACTCATCCAGTCGTTCAAGGTGCTGCCCATCTGCAAGAAGGTCTATCCCACCGACGCCAACTTCATCCTCGTGCGCATGACCGACGCCCAGGCCGTCTACGACTATCTGGTGGCCAAGGGCATCATCGTGCGCAACAGGACCCGCGTGCGCCTGTGCGGCAACTGCCTGCGCATCACCGTGGGCAAGAAGAGCGAGAACATGGAGCTGCTCGCCGCGCTCCGGCAATATTGAGCCCGCACCCTGCCCGCACACACATGCGGTGCCCGGAGGCAAGCAGTCATGATTTTCCCGCCCTTTCCAAACGAAAGAAAAGCAAACCCTGCCATATGAAGACAAGAATCGTCACCCTGTTCCTGGCCATGGGAGCCGTGCTCCCCACGATGGCCCAATACCCCGTTGTCACCCCCGAGGCCCAGGCCCACTACGACTCGTTGCAACGCGTCTGGACGGCCCATAGCGACAGCGCCTGGGCCGTGGCCTTCCCCACGGTGAAGCGCGAGGCCATGGCCGGGCGCCCCTATGTGCCGTGGGCCTCGCGCCCCTACGACCTGCGCCAGGCCAAGATTCCCGCCTTCCCCGGAGCCGAGGGCGGCGGCATGTTCACCTTCGGGGGGCGCGGCGGCCGCGTGCTCGTCGTGGACAATCTCAACGACGCCGGCCCGGGCTCGTTCCGGTGGGCCTGCGAGCAGGGCGGGGCCCGTGTCATCGTGTTCAACGTGAGCGGCGTCATCTGGCTCCACTCGCCCATCGTGGTGCGCGCGCCCTATGTCACCATTGCCGGACAAACGGCGCCGGGCGACGGCGTGTGCGTGGCCGGCGAGAGCTTCCAGGTGGACACCCACGACGTGATCGTGCGCCACATGCGCTTCCGCCGGGGCAACACCCACGTCTGGTATCGTGAGGACTCCTTCGGGGGCAATCCCGTGGGCAACATCATGATAGACCACTGCTCGTGCGAATGGGGACTCGACGAGAACATCTCCTTCTACCGCCACATGTTTTCGCTCGGCGGCGACGACGGGCGCCACAAGGAGCCCACCGTGAACGTAACCATACAGAACACCATCTCGGCCAAGGCCCTCGACACCTACAACCATGCCTTCGGAAGCACCATCGGCGGCGAGAACGCCTCGTTCATGCGCAACCTCTGGGCCGACAACACGGGGCGGAATCCGTCGGTGGGGTGGGGTGGCGTGTTCAACTTCGTCAACAACGTGGTCTACAACTGGCTGCACCGGACAGCCGACGGGGGCGACTATGCCACGATGTTCAACATGGTGAACAACTACTACAAGCCGGGCCCGGCCACCCCCAGGGACAAGGCCGTGGGCTGGCGCATCGTGAAGTCGGAGAGCCGCAGCGGCCAGTTGTTTCCCTATCCCCAGTTCGGGCGCGTCTATGCCGCGGGCAACATCGTGGAAGGCAACGAGCGGGTGACGCGCGACAATTGGGACGGGGGCATTCAAACGTCGGGTGAGGCCGGAGCCGATGCCATGGCTCTGATGCGGGCCGACGAGCCTTTCGCCATGCCGCCGATGACCATCCTCCCCGCCGCCGTGGCCTACGACTATGTGCTGGCCCATGCCGGTGCCACCATCCCCCGGCGCGATGCGGTGGACGAGCGCGTCGTCGACGAGGTGAGGACGGGCAGGGCCTTCTATGTAGACCCGCTGCCCGAAACTCATCCCTATGGCGACCTTTGGGGGCTCGCCCCGCAAAGCCAGGACAGCGAGGGGCACTTCAAGTACCGCCGCATGGGCAAGGACTCTTACAAGCTGGGCATCATCACCGACCCGGGGCAGATGGGGGGCTATCCCACGTACAAGGGAAAGCCGCGCAAGGACTCCGATGGCGACGGCATGCCCGACAAATGGGAGCGTGACAACGGACTGGACCCCTACGACCCGTCCGACGCCAACGGCGACATCAACGGCGACGGCTACACCAATATAGAGAAGTATATCAACGGCATCGATACAAGGAAGAAGGTGGACTGGACTGACTTGAAAAACAACCACGACACGCTGGAGGAGCGAGGGGGAGTGGACTGAGCACGGCGCCGCCCTGGTGAACGCCCACGGGGCCGCACAAGGCTTCGTCCATGTGTAGGGGGCATGCTCCAACAAGGTGTTGTTCCGGATTGGAGACATGTTTACAATTTCCTCCGATTCCTCTTTTTCCCCGTTTTGACAGGAAGTTGGAATAGTCCATGCGATTGTGACATTCTGCGATGTTTCTCCCCCGATTGGCTTGCCGCTTTGTAAAGAAGCAAGAAAAATAGGGGGTCATTTCGAAGAACGGCCTTCTTCGGTTCGAAGAACGGCCT
>CAZVWX010000280.1:0-2847 GCA_964631105.1 uncultured Prevotella sp.
AGCTACGGACTGGAGTGCATCAAGGTGAACAACGGCGCGCTGAAGAACGCCGGCATCAGCCGCGGGTTCATCATCCAGAAGGTGAACGACGAAATGGTGAAGAGCATCGACGACCTGCAGAAGCTGGTGAAGACGGCGTCGACGAGCAAGGACCCCGTGCTCTACATCCAGGGCATATGGCCCACAGAGAAGAAAGCCTACTACGCCGTGCCGCTTGAGCAACAATAACAAGCCGCAGGCCCTCGGGGTGGTGACGGAACCGCCCGGGGGAATGCAGCGGGGGAAGTGTCCCGACGGGCGAAATGATGCCTGCCGGGACGTTTTTTGTCCACTTTCTTTTGCTGTTCAAGAGAAATCTTCGTACCTTTGCCGATGATGGACACATCCGGCCTACGGCTGACCGCCCGGCAAACCGGGAGAAGGCCGTGGGGCTGCCGGAAACTGGGCGCGAAGCCCGGGGGTAGGGCGACCGCCCGATGACGCCACCGGACGCTTGGAGAAAAGGAAAACAAAAAAAGTAATGGAACATATGAGACAACTGAAAAGCGTGGTGCTGATGTTGCTGATTGCCCTGTCGGCGACAACGGCCTCGGCGCGAAACGTGAGGAAGACGGTGTACATGTTTGGGCTGGCCGCATCGTTCAACGACTCCACCGTCTACGTCACCGATGTGCAGCGCGTAGACTCGGCCTGGGTGGACTCGCGCACGAAATTCCTCTTCAGCCGTGACGCCTACTCGCAACAATTGCGGCTGTTCCTGGCCGAAAAGGGAGAAAAGGACCGCACGTGCATCACCTCCTTCTCCTTCGACGAGAAGGAGGCCGTGAAGAAGTTCGACAAGCTCGTCGGGAAATACGTCAACAACAAGAAGGCGAATTTCAACATACGCTATCTGAAGTCACCCGACTTCACCTACGAGGCCGTGCAACCGGCGGCAGAAGACCAAAGCGGTGACAACGAGGCTACCAACGAGCAAGCGGGGAAAGAGCAATGAGCGTCGTCCACGATTTCAGCATAGCCGAACTGAACGTGAGGCTCACCTTCGAGAACCCGGAAGTGAACTCCTTGCGGCTGCTGCCCTCGTTCAGGCCTTTTCTGACGGAGCCACGGGGCGGGGAGCTTTTCTTCAAGCTCGACATCGACGACAACCTGAAGCCCGCAGCCAAGGAGAAAAGGGAACGCATCAGAACATTTGACACGGGAAACGGCGACACCGTCGTAGACGTGCTCGACGACGGCGGCTACCAGTTCATCATCAAAGACGTGAAGGGATATGACTGCTGCATGCTGCAAACCAACAAGGACTTCACCGACTGTCGGTGTGCGCTGAACGGAAGCTACGACATGCGCACCTTCGGACTGAACAACGCCCTGATGCTGATCTTCGCCTTTGCAGGAAGCCGCAAGCAGGCGCTCCTCATCCACGCGTCGCTCGTGAGGCAAAACGGCTACGCCTACGCCTTCATCGCCAAAAGCGGCACGGGGAAAAGCACGCAGGTGGGATTGTGGCTCAGCCACCTGCCCGGTTGCGACCTGATGAACGACGACAACCCCATCCTCAGAATCCAGGACGGACAACCTTATATATATGGCGGCCCATGGAGCGGGAAGACACCCTGCTACCGCAACGTGAAGGCTCCGCTCGGAGCCGTGACGCGCATCGACCGCGCCCAGGAGAACAGCATCGAGAGGCTGGGCCCTGTAGAGGCCTTTGCCTCGTTCCTGCCTGCCTGCTCAAGCATGAAATGGGACAAGGAAACCTACAACGGCACTTGCGACACCGCCACGCGCGTGGTGGAAACCACCGGCATCTACACGCTCCACTGCCGCCCCGACAAGGAATCAGCGATATTATGCAACAAGACCATCACCAAACGATAAAAAAGGAAATCGTCTTCCCCAACGCGGTGCTCCTGCCCGAAGTGGTGAGGTTGCTCAATGAGGGCCACACCGTCACGCTCGGACTGAAGGGGTTCAGCATGCGACCTTTCCTTGAAGACGGGCGCGACAAGGCTCTGATTACCAAAGCCCGAAACATCAGGAGAGGCAACGCCGTGCTGGCCGAAGTGGCGCCGGGACACTACGTGCTTCACCGGATTGTGAAAATCGAAGGAGACGAGGTGACCTTGCGGGGCGACGGAAACCTGGGCACGGAGCATTGCAAACGGGGGGATGTGAAAGGATTCGTGATAGAATTCTACAGGAAGGGGCGCACAAAACCCGACAAGACCAACGGCTGGAAATGGACTATATACTCGGCCATATGGTGCGCGCTGTTGCCTATGCGCCGCTACCTGCTCGCCTTCTACCGGAAAATCTGGATTCCCCGGTTCGGTCCGGTATAGGCCGGAGCCGGCGGCGTCGGCCTGCAGCCCATCCGCCTTGCGGTCTGACGAAAAAGAGAACAAATTGACACACGATAAGAAATGAAAGCAAAACCAGGATTCAAACTCCGCCAAATTTGCGGAGAGAACATCATTGTTGCTGAAGGAAAGGAAAACATCGACTTCACCTACATCGTCAGCATGAACGACACGTCGGCCTATCTCTGGAAAGCCATCGAGGGCAAGGACTTCGACGACAAGACGCTGGCCCAGCTGCTGACCGACGAATACGAAGTGGACTACGACACGGCGCTCGCCGACGCCAGCACGCTCATGCAGCAATGGGAAAAGGCCGAAATCGTGGAATGAGCCCGCCGCCGACGGCCTCCCCCCGGCCCGCGCCTATCGCACGGTGATGTGGAAGCAGCCCTGCCTCACCTCGTACTTGATGTAGCAACGCCCTTGCTCGCGCATGTCGCGCAGCACCTCGCTCAGCACCCATTTGAGCGAATCGTTCCTTACA
>CAZVWX010000281.1:0-2843 GCA_964631105.1 uncultured Prevotella sp.
CTTCGGCGGCCTTGCGGAGCTGGCGGGAGAACTGCCAGGCGACGCCCCCCACGAAGGAGGCGGTGCGCTCGGTGGCGTCGTATTGCACGAGGTTGCGGCGGAAGAACTCCCGGAAGTTCGCCACGACCAGAGCTTCGAGGGCCTCGTGCTCGATGTGGGCGGCGATGTACCCCGCCGTGGAAGCCAGGAAGCGGTTGGCCATCGGCTGCCGGTACACCTTATTAATAATGTCGGCGTAGGTGAGACCCGCCGTGCTGAGGAAGTCGTCGCGCATCCCTGCGGGCAGGAAGCCCTTGAAGATGGCGTTCAGAAAGCGCTTCCCGAGCGCGGCGCCGCTGCCCTCGTCGCCCAGGATGTAGCCCAGCGGCGGCGTGTTGGCCACGATGCGCTGGCCGTCGTACAGGCAGCTGTTGGCCCCCGTGCCCAGGATGCAGGCCATTCCCGCCTGGCGGCCCAGCAGCGCCCGCGCGGCTCCGATGAGGTCGCCCTGCACTTCCACGGCCGCCGTGTGGGGGAACGCCCGCCGCAACGCCTCCCTCAGCAGGGGCGCGGTGGCGGGCGTGCAGCCGCTGCCGTAGAAGTGGATGGCCTCCGGCGCGGCGCCGCCCAGACGCGGCAGCAGCTCGTCTGCGATCACCCCGCCGATGGCCTCGGCCGACTGGTGTACGGGGTTGATGCCCTGCGTCAGAATCCGGGCCGCCGGCGCGGCGCCGTCCAGAAGCACCCAGTCGGTCTTGGTGCTTCCGCTGTCTGCAATGAGTGTCGTCATGCTTCCAATTGTTGTTTGTTGTGCAAAAATAGAAAAAATATGCGACCCATGAGCCGCTATGGCAAACTTTTTTCGTAATTTTGCAACGGCATAGCATGATGCCGCATATTTATCTTATGGAAATGACGAAACGAATCCTTCTGCTGCTCGTGGGCCTGGTGGCCTGCCTGCTGCCCTCCCGCGCCGTTCTGAAAGAGGCCAACCTCGACACCACGCTCTACATCCTGCGCGGCGAGCTGGCCGCCTACCACATCGACCTGGAGCGGCAGAACAAGGGATTCAAGGCCCAGGTGGACCAGCTCAACGCCGAGATGTCGAAGCTGATGAACCAGTCGAACCAGAACGCCATGATGCTCTACTCGCAGCGGTCGGGCTACATCTTCGACCTGACCTACGCCTGCCAGCAGGCCACCGACCAGTACAGGCAGTTCAAGAGCAAGTCGCTGCCCTTCACGATGATGATAGAGAAGAACAACCAGGAGGTGGCGCGGTTCGACTCGCTCATCGACAACCTCAGCACCATGCCCCTGATGTTCATGAGCAACCAGGCCAAAATCAACCGCAACGTGTGCCTGACGCTTGCCGTGAACATCCGCCGGCAGCTGGTGGAGACGCAGGACCAGCTGCGCGACTATGTGCGGTATTACGAGATGTCGGAGCGGAAGCTGAAGTCGCTCAACGATTATGCCATGCACCGCTACGACGACATCCAGAAAAGCCTCATCAGCAACAACGGGTCCAACTACTTCAGCGTGCTTCTCAGCCTGGGCCGCAGCGTGCAGTCGGCGCGCGCGTCGGTCTCGGAGAAGTACAAGCCCGTGGGCAGCCTGTCGAAAATCGTGTCGCAATGGGACGTGCGCGTCATCCTCTTCCTCTTCGTCGTCATTGCCTTCTACAGCCTCATCTCGCTCGCCATCAACGTGTTCACCATCCGCATCGTCGTCACCCGGCTGGTGCGCCGGGGCAAGTTTGCGGCCATCAAGGACTCGTTCATGGCCAAGCGCCCCTGCATCATGATGGCCATGACGGTGGTCACCTTCGCCATCATCATGTGCATCCTGCACGTCACGGTGCGGCAGAACTTCATCAGCATGGCCTCGTCGCTCCTGCTCAACTACGCTTGGCTGCTGTCGGTCATCCTCATCTCGCTGCTGCTGCGCGTCGACGCCCGGCAAATCCAGAACGCCTTCCGCATCTACTCGCCGCTGATGGCGATGGGGTTCTTCGTCTTCGCCGTGCGCATCATCCTGATACCCAACGACCTGATCAACCTCATCTTCCCCCCGTTGATGCTTGCCTGCGCCCTGTGGCAGTGGAGCGTCATCCGGCGGAAGAACAGGGACGTGCCCCGCTTCGACATGATCTACACCTACATCACGCTCATCGTCTTCCTCGTCTCGGTGGTGGGCAGCTGGATGGGCTACACGCTGTTCAGCGTGCTGCTGCTCACGTGGTGGATCATGCAGCTCACGTGCATCCTCACCATCACCTGCGTTGCCGACTGGCTGCACATCTTCGCCCAGGGCCGGAAGCTCAACGAGAAGCCCATCACGCAGACGTGGTTCTTCCGCTTCGTCTATTTCGTCGTCATCCCCGCGGGCGGCGTGCTGTCGTTCCTCTTCTCGCTCTATTGGACGGCCGACGTCTTCAACCTGAGCGACAGCGTGATTGAAATCTTCCGCAAGCCCTACATCAACTTCCCGCAAATCCGCTTCGGCCTCCTGGGCCTGTGCCAGGTGGTCATCCTCTACTTCGTCTTCAACTACATCAACCACACGGTGAAGGCCTTCCTCCGGCTCCATTTCGAGAAGATAGACAAGACCACGGCCGCCAGCCGACTGGCCATGAGCAACAACCTGCTGCAGATTGTGGTGTGGGGCATGTGGCTGCTCATCTCGCTGGCCATCTTCCATGTGGGCACCACGTGGCTGCTGGCCATCGGCACAGGCCTGGTCACCGGTATGGGCTTCGCCTCGAAGGACATCCTCGAAAACGTGTTCTACGGCATCTCGCTCATGGCCGGGCGCGTGAAGATAGGCGACTACATCGAGTGCGACGGCACGCGCGGGCGCGT
>CAZVWX010000282.1:0-2839 GCA_964631105.1 uncultured Prevotella sp.
TTGCTGGTGTTCAGGTAGATGGCTATCTGGGGCATCTGCATGCCCACGACGCTCATCTTCCCCACCGAGGGAATCATGCGCAGCGAGTCCTGGATGGTCTTCATGTATTCGTTCAGCTCGCGGTAGGTCTTGTCCTTGCTTTCCAGCGAGATGAGCTCGGAGCTCACGTCGCCGAAGTCGTCCTGCACCTGCACGGCCAGCACGCCCACGGGCAGCGACTGCTTGAACGCCTGCACGCCGTGCTTGAACTTCGACCAGAACTCGTCCTTGTCCTCCAGGTTCTCGTTCAGCTCCACGACGATGATGCTCATCCCGTCGCGCGAGTAGCTCACGGTCTTTTCCTTCAGCACCTCCTTGTAGGAGAAGATGTAGGTTTCCAGGGGCTTGGTCACCTGTTGCTCCACCTCCTCCGACGTGGCCCCGGGGAAGACGGCGGCCACGATGCCCTCGCGCACGGTGTAGTCGGGAAACTCGTTCTTGTTGATCATCTTCAGTCCGAAGATGCCCAGGGCGACGAGGCAGCACACCAGCAGGATGACAATCTGGCGGTAGTAGAGGCATATCTCTTGGAAAGAGCGTTTCTTCTTGATAGGCATGTCTTATGCGTTTTTCTGTTCTGGAATCATGTCGGACGCCCGTCCCCTTGTCCGATGGGCTCGCACCTCGTGCCCTCGCTCACCATCTGCTGCCCCTCCACGATGAGCTCGTCGCCGGGTTCCAGTCCGCCGTTGACGCGCACGCCCTGCGAGGTGTCGGCCACGAAGTGGATGAAGCGCTTGGTGGCGCGGCCGTCTTTCACCACCCAGACGAACATGCGGTTGTCGGGGTTGAGCTGCACCACCTCGGCCGGAACGAACACGCTCGTCTCGCCCCGGGTGAACTGGCTGTAGACGTCGCATATCATTCCCGGCAGGAGCTGGTGCTGCGGGTTGTCGACGAGCAACTTCACCACGTAGGTCCTGCTCAGCGGGTCGGCATCCACACCGCGTTCCACCACCTTTCCGTAGAACGGCGTGCCGCCGGTGGCCCCGCACTTCACGAGCATGGTCTCGCCCTTCTTGATTTGCTCCACGTCGGTCTCGGGCACGCTGATTTTCACCTTCACGCGGTCGATGTGGACCAACTCGGCCACCATGGCGCCCGGCAGCACGTTCTGCCCGGGGTCGGCTGCCCGGTGGGCCACGTAGCCCGCAAAGGGCGCCCGCAGCCTCGTGTCGCCTTGCGCCTTCTGGGGCACGCGCTCCAGGGCCTGTGCCGACTTCAGCGCCTCCTCGGCCTCGCGCAGGGTTGTCTGTGCCTCCACCCATTTGGCCTCGGTCATCACGCCGCCCTCGTAGAGGCCCTTGGCGCGGTTGTAGGCGTCGCGGGCCTGGTGCAGGGCTTGGCGGGCCTGCTCGGTCGTGGCCCGGCTCGCGGCCAGCGAGGCGCTCTGGTCGGTGGCGTCGAGCGTGGCGACGAGTTGTCCGCGCGTCACCATCTGCCCCTCGTCCACCGCCATTTGGCGCACCGTGCCCGCCATGGGGAAGCTCAGGCTCACCCCGCTTTCTTCCTCCACCGTGCCCGAATAGCCGCGGCTGCCAATGACTTGCACGGCTCCCACGCGCATCACCTTCACCCTGACGGGTTTTTTGCCCTCGGACTGTTTGCTTTCGCAGGAGCATAGCCCGGCAAGCAGGATGGCTCCGATGGCAAACTGTTCTATCTTTCTCATGATTTTGCAAAGATAGCGCAAACGAAGCAAACGGCAAAGGAAAAAGTCATCTTTTTTGTGCCGCTTGAGGCACGGGCGGACGTGTTTCCCCGTTTCCCATTCCACGAGCCTCGCGTGCTTTCTCCAGGATGCCTCCCCGTCCTCTGGTTTGACAAAGCCTTGTCGGCGGACGTAGGGGTGGGGGAGGCATGAAAATGGAGCCAAACGTTTGCGATTGTCGGGCATTTGCGTTACCTTTGCAGCAAAAAGCACAGATGAGCATCATCCCCATTGCCTCCACCGACCTTCCCGAACTGGACTGCTACGCGCGTCTCACCGACCACCAGCTGCGCTCGGGCGGCGCTTCCCGCCGGGCCCGCATCATCGTGGAGAGCCCCAAGGTCATCCTCACCGCCCTTGCCGCCGGCCTGCGCCCTTGTTCGCTTCTTTGCGAGCGGCGTCACATCACGGGCGACGCCTCGCCCATTGTCGCTCAAATGGGCGGCGCACCCGTCTATACCGGCGAGCGCGATGTCCTGGCGCGTCTCACGGGCTACACGCTCACGCGCGGCGTGCTCTGCTGCATGGAGCGCCCCCAGGTTCCCACGGCCGAGCGGGTCTGCCGCCACGCCCGGCGGGTGGCAGTGCTCGACGCCGTTTGCGACACCACCAATATCGGGGCCATCTTCCGTTCGGCCGCGGCCCTGGGCGTCGACGGCGTGTTGCTCACGCGCGACAGTTGCGACCCGTTCAACCGCCGTTCCATCCGGGTGTCCATGGGAACCGTGTTCCAAGTGCCTTGGGCGTGGGTTGACGACCCGGTGGCCGACCTTCACGCCCTGGGATTCAAGACCTTGGCCATGGCCTTGCGCCACGATTCCGTCGACTTGCGGGATGACACGCTCAAGCGGGAGCCCCGGCTTGCCATCCTCATGGGAACCGAGGGCGACGGCCTGCCCGCCCGGGCCATTTCCCGTGCCGACTATGTGGCCCGCATCCCCATGGCGCACCACGTCGACTCGCTCAACGTGGCCGCCGCCTCGGCCATTGCTTTTTGGGAGCTGTGTGTTAATAAAACTTAACTATCATGCCCCGATTTGGCCATTCCGTGGAAAAGCCGTACTTTTGCATCGCTTTCGGGGGGCAGGC
>CAZVWX010000283.1:0-2832 GCA_964631105.1 uncultured Prevotella sp.
GTCGGTCCACACCAGCGTCTTGATGCCGCCGCGCCGGGTGTAGAGCCAGATGAGCAGCACAAGGCCCGTCACCGTCAGCGGGAAGGGCACGCCGACGGCGTCGAGCACGAAGTGTTGCAGGATGATGCACACCACATAGAAGCGCACGGCGGCCCCGGTCATCTTGGAGATGAGGAAGAACGACGCGCCGGTCTTGTAGGAGCGGCGCCCCAGGCGGCGGAGCAGATAGGTGTAGATGGTGGTCAGGTTGAGCCGGTAGTAGACGGGCAGGAGCACGAAGGCGATGAGGAAATAGCCGAAGATGAAGCCGATGCACATCTGCAGGTAGGTCATGTCGGTGGTGAGCACCATGCCGGGCACGCTGACGAAGGTGATGCCCGAGATGCTGGCGCCCACCATGCCGAAAGCCACCATGTACCAGGGCGACCGGCGGTTGCCGCGATAGAAGGTGTCGTTGTCGGACCGGCGGGCCGTGACACGGCTCAGGGCGACGAGCGCGGCAAAGTAAAGCAGGATGGTTGTGACGATAAGCATGTCTGTAAATTTGTGCAAAGATAACGAAAAAAAAACAAATCGGGTGGCTTTATGAAGGAAATGGACTATCTTTGTGGCAACTTATTCAACATCTGAAAGCCTATGAGAAGCCTTCCGGCGAGGTGGCTGGCCCTGCTGTTTGTGGTCTTGCTGCCCCTCCTCACCATAGCCCGACAAGCCGTAAAGCGGCCCCGGGAGCGGAAAATAGCACTCTGGGGACACGTGTTCGACGACTTCACACGGCACGGTCTGACGGCCAAAATCACGCTCATGAGGGCCGACAGCACCGTGGTGGACACCACGACGGCGATGGCCTACGACGACGCCCCCTACCGATTCGACGTGCCGGCACGCAACGAGCGCTACATCATCAGGGCCGTCATGGAGGGTTACGACACGTGCTACGTCGACTTCCACGTGCGCAACATCGGGCGCAACGACTTCTTCGACGCGCCCTGGCACTACATGAAGCGGGCACGCCGGAACTCGCTTGCCGGCACGCACGACATCGGCGAGGTGGTGGTCGAGGGCACGAAAATCAGAATGGTGCAGCGCGGCGACACCATCATCTACGACGCGGCGGCGTTCAACGTGCCCGAGGGGAGCATGCTCGACGCGCTCGTGAGGCAGCTGCCGGGGGCTGAGCTGAAGGACAATGGCGACATCTACATCAATGGACGGAGGATTGACTACCTCACGCTCAACGGCACCGACTTCTTCAAAGGCAAGAACAAGGTCATGCTCGACAATCTGCCTTACTACACCGTGAGGAACATCAAGGTGTACAACAAGAGCACGGAGCGGAGCCGGGCCCTCGGCGAGGATGTGGAGCGGAAGGACTTCGTGATGGACGTGAACCTGAAAAGGGAGTACAGCCGCGGTCTCATGGGCAACGTGGAGGGTGGCCCGGGCACCGACAGCCGCTACATGGCCCGGCTCTTCGGCCTGGTGTTCACCGACAAGAGCCGCCTCTCGGCCTACGGGAACCTGAACAACATCAACGAGACGCGCAGCCCGGGGGGCAATGGGGAATGGAATCCGGCCAACCATACCAACGGACTCACCACCACGAAGGAGATGGGATTCGAGTACAGCCGCGAGGGCGGGGGAAAGATGAGCGAGCGCGTGGGGGGCAGCGTCTCGTGGATGGATGCCGACAAGGAGAGCCGCACCCTGACACAGAACCACGTGGCGGGCTCCGACGTGGCCGGCTTCGCCCACGAGCGCAGCAGGCAGAAATCGTTCACGGCGAGTCTGTGGAACAACTTCTTCTACCGGCGACTCGTGGGGCACCCCTTCAGCATCCATATGAATACGAGCTTGTGGGCCGGACGGGAGAAGATGTACTCCACCAGCATCGACTCCACCTTGCAGGACGCGCTGGCCAACCGGTCGTGGGACGACGCCTACAGCCACACGCACTCCCTGCATTTCTCGCACGAGATGACCATCGACATGAAACTGCCTTGGGGCGACTATCTGACCCTCGGCGGGAAGGTTGGCATCGACCGCTCGAAACCGAAGGACGACTTCTCCCGCCAACTGGTGGAATACGCGCACAACGACTCTTCCGACTATCGCAACTATTATGCCGACCGCCATGCCTTCGGCTACGACTACACCGGAGGCGTGCAGTATCGGATGAAGTTCTTCAGCGGATGGGCACTGGTGGGCGGATTCAGCTTTGACCAGAAGTGGAACGACGAGCACAACGCCAACTTCCGCCTCGACCAGCTGGCCGCGGCCCCGCGCCCAGCGGGTGACGACATCGGCCGGCAGATGTTTCCGGCGTGGCTGCCCGACACGCCGCAGCAGCTCGCCGAGGCCCTCGACCGCGCCAACAGCAACAGCCACAGCAACCTGCGGCGGACCTATGCGCCGGGGCTGGAGCTGGCGTATCAGAGGGAGCGGGGGAGCGATTTCGACTTGTTCAGCGTCTTCCTGCAATGCACGCAAAGCCAGGAGCGGATGCGATACACGGGGCTGAACGTTGACACGCTGGCCCGAAGGCATGAGTTCAACTTCCTGCCGCGGGTGTCGCTCTATCTGAACAGGGCCCGCTATTCGGTGGACGCGTCGTTCCAAACCATCGTCTCCACCCCCGACTTCACGGCCCTGATGCCTTTCGACAACGCCACCAACGCGCTGGCACGCACCGTGAACAACCCAAAGCTCCGGAAAACCACCAGCCACAATTTCTCGCTGAACCTGTCGGCCAACGACAGCATCGGCAACCGCTGGAACCTGAACATGGACTACGGGGCCACGCACGACGCATGGGGAACGCGCACCACTTAC
>CAZVWX010000284.1:0-2825 GCA_964631105.1 uncultured Prevotella sp.
CCGGCGCACAGAAGACCACCTCGCAGGAGACCAACCAGAACCTCTGCATGACCCGCCAGGCACGCATGTACACCCAGCCCATGCTCGAAATCTACGCCGACGACGTGAAGTGCTCCCACGGCTCCACCGTCGGCCAGCTCAACGACGCGGCCATGTTCTACATGCGCCAGCGGGGCATCGGCGAGCGTGAGGCCCGCCTGCTCCTGGAGCTCGCCTTCATCGGCGAGGTCATCGACCAGGTCAGGCTCGAGCCCCTGCGCGACCGCCTGCACCACCTGGTGGAGAAGCGCTTCCGCGGCGAGCTGGGCAACTGCGCCAACTGCCGCATCAGATAAATGTTCGGCTGAACGGAACCCAAACAAGAGACAACATGATGTATGATATAAATAAGGTAAGGGAGGACTTCCCCATCCTGTCGCGCCAGGTGCACGGCCACCCGCTGGTCTATCTCGACAATGCCGCCACCACGCAGAAGCCCCTCTGCGTGCTCGACGCCATGCGCGACGAATACCTCAACGTGAACGCCAACGTGCACCGCGGCGTGCACTACATGTCGCAGAAGGCCACCGAGCTGCACGAGGCCGCCCGCGAGACCGTGCGGCAGTTCATCAACGCGCGCTCCACCACCGAGGTGGTCTTCACGCGGGGCACCACCGAGGGCGTCAACCTCGTGGCCTCCACCTTCTGCGACGAGTTCATGCAGGAGGGCGACGAGGTCATCGTCACCGTCATGGAGCACCATTCCAACATCGTGCCCTGGCAGCTGCAGGCACGCCGCAAGGGCATCCGCCTGCGCGTCGTGCCCATGACCGACCGCGGCGAGCTGAGGATGGACGAATACGAGAGGCTGTTTTCGGAGAAGACGAAGATTGTGAGCGTGGCCCACGTGAGCAACGTGCTCGGCACCGTGAACCCTGTGGCCGACATCGTGCGCGTGGCCCACGAGCATGGCGTGCCCGTGCTCGTGGACGGGGCGCAGAGCGTGCCCCACATGCGCGTCGACGTGCAGCGGCTCGGCTGCGACTTCCTCGTCTTCAGCGGCCACAAGGTGTACGGGCCCACGGGCGTGGGCGTGCTCTATGGCAAGGAGGACTGGCTCGACCGGCTGCCACCCTACCAGGGCGGCGGCGAGATGATCGAGCACGTGAGCTTCGGGAAGACCACCTTCGAGCGGCCCCCGCTGAAGTTCGAGGCCGGCACGCCCGACTACATCGCCACCAACGGGCTGGCCAAGGCCATCGGCTACGTGTCGGCCTTGGGCATGGACAACATAGAGGCCCACGAGAAAGCGCTCGCCGACTATGCCACCCGTCGCCTGTCGGAAATCGAAGGCATGCGCGTCTTCGGACAGGCGGCGGAGAAGCAGGCCGTTATCAGCTTCCTCGTGGGCGGCATCCATCACATGGACATGGGCACCCTGCTCGACCAGCTCGGCATTGCCGTGCGCACGGGCCACCATTGTGCCCAGCCCCTGATGGACCGGTTGGGCGTGCTCGGGACGGTGCGCGCCAGCTTTGCCCTCTACAACACGAGGGACGAGGTGGACGCGCTCGTCGACGGCATACGCCGCGTGGTTAAAATGTTCTAGTACACAAATAGGATTTATCTTCCGGCTCAGGCGGTCAGCCGCCGAAGCTCTTCCGGCACGCCAGCACGCCGCCAAGGAAGGCGGCGCCGCAGAGGGCGCGCCAGGCCAGGGGCATCCCCTCGGCGAAGGCCGTGGGCACGAAGAGGCACTGCGTGGCAAGCAGCAGCAGCGTCTGCCGACGGCCCACCTCGCGGCCGAGCACGTGGGCATAGTACTTGCGGAGCCACTCCATCGGAGCCAGGGCCTTGGCCGGCAGGCGCGACAGCCGCGCGCCGAGCTCGCCCGAAAGTTCCAGGCCGGCCATGCCCACGGGGAGCAGGACGCCCTTTTCCATCATGATTTGCTTTTCCATCTTTTTCGTTCCTTTTCTGGTTTCTGATGCAAAAATACTCGCCCGCGGTGCAATATATGTTCACTTTCTGCTTGGTGAGCGTTAAAAGCCGCCGATTTTAAGATGCTTTAACTCAAACAGGCCATCTGAAGGCTCCCTTACCGATGCATCTCGCAGCCGCACGCCAGCCAGGACTTGCCCATGACGGTGTGTTGAGTTTTTAAGCATGGTTGTATCGCCTATGGTTGTATCGCCCAGCACTTTTACATATTTTTAATTGCAAAATCTCGAAAATCTAAAAATAATATCGTATATTTGCAAATCAACAATACCAGTTGTTCAACAATCAATTTGTGAGGTGTTGACTGGGTAGCCGTTAAAAAGAAGATGAATGATTACAGATTTCTTAGGAATGTAGACGAACTTGCCAAAGTTGGTTGTAAGTGGTGGCCTAAAAACGTAAGGGATGTAGCCATGGAGCAAAGTATTCTCCAGCTGCTTCTTGACACCCAGGATCGTTTTTTGTCAATACTGAAGCTTGCTGACAAGCATCATGCGGAAACTATATTTGGTCTGCTGGACAATTCGGGAGTTAGTTATCACTTGTTTTTAAAGCATGTCATGCTTCTAACTAATGTAGGAGCCGAGCCCCTGAAAAGAATTGATGCTTCTTTTTCGGAAATATTTCCCGAGGAAACCATGGAATATTGTATTGACGATGAAACGTACAATTATTCTTTCACAACGTTGCCACTTGCGAAAGGCATTCTTGACAACAAGAAAATGCAAGTGGACACAAAGGAAAACTTGCTTTTGCCATGCAAGAACCGGTCTCTGGCAAAGGACATAATCATGCTGCTTGTTTTTGGTGGAGCATCCATTCTGCCACGGGCAAATGCAATCCTG
>CAZVWX010000285.1:0-2811 GCA_964631105.1 uncultured Prevotella sp.
CGCAAGCAGATCAAGGATCACTGGCGTCTTGGTTGCCAAACCAAGGTCAAGAACGACCTGAGCATTAAGGTGCCTGAGTCTGTGCTTGGTGTCAAGGAGTGGGAGTGCACCGTCATCAGCAACAAGAACGTCGCTTCGTTCATCAAGGAGTTCAAGGTGGCCCTGCCGCCGGGCGAGCACATGGACTTCATACCGGGCTCCTACGCGCAGATACGCATTCCCGCCTACGACACCATCGACTACGACCGCGACTTCGACAAGAGCCTCATCGGCGACGAGTACATCGGAGCCTGGAAGAAGTTCGGCATCTTCACCCTCAAGGCCCACAACCCCGAGGCCACCACGCGCGCCTACTCCATGGCCAACTATCCCGCCGAGGGCGACATCATCACCCTCACCGTGCGCATCGCCACCACGCCCTTCAAGCCCCGCCCGCAGGTGGGCTTCCAGGACGTGCCCACGGGCATCGGCTCCAGCTACATCTTCTCCCTCAAGCCCGGCGACAAGGTGCTCATGAGCGGGCCCTACGGCGACTTCCACCCCAACTTCACCAGCGGCAAGGAGATGATCTGGATTGGCGGCGGAGCGGGCATGGCCCCCCTGCGCTCGCAAATCATGCACATGACGCGCACCCTGCACTGCACCGACCGCGAGATGCACTTCTTCTATGGCGCACGGAGCCTCTCCGAAGCCTTCTTCCTCGACGACTTCTGGCAGCTCGAAAAAGACTTCCCCAACTTCCACATGCACCTCTCGCTCGACCGCCCCGACCCGAAGGCCGACGAGGCGGGCGTGAAATACTACGCCGGGTTCGCCGTCAACTGCGTCCGCGACACCTACCTCAAGGACCACGACGCCCCCGAGGACTGCGAGTACTACCTCTGCGGCCCGCCCATGCTCATCAAGACCGTCACCGACTATCTCGACAGCCTCGGCGTGGAGCCCGAGTCCATCATGTACGACAACTTCGGGTAGGCCCATGCAAACCGCAGAAAACTACACGCAAACCGTAAGAAAGCCACTGATTTTCAGTGGCTTTCGCCGTATATATAAACTTCGGTTTCTGTGGTTTGGATATGGTTTGATGTGGTTTATTAGGGTCGATAATGTCACCCAGATGTCACCCAAGTTTGTCACCCGCCACCAAAATGATGAGATATGAACAAAAGAAGATTGGACTTCGAGCCGGGACACATGGGCTCCAGCCACTCCACGCGCCGGGTGACGCGGCCACGTGTCCACTTGCAAGGGAACAAAACGCCCGTCCTGCAAGGTTCATGGATTAAATCGGAGATATATTTACATTTCTGCTTCACCTTCAAAAAATCCATTTGATCAGAAAGCAAGAATATACCGAGATTTTGCGACATTCTGCGAAGTTTGTTCCTCAATTTACTTACGGTTTTGTAAAGATGCGAGAAAAATAGGGGGTCATTTCGAAGAACGGCCTTCTTCAGTCCGAAGAACGGCCTTCTTCGATGCCAAGAAGGGCCTTCTTCGATGCCAAGAAGGGCACTTACACATTGCAAGAAGGCCGTTCTTCGAATCGATGGGAGAATAGTTGACAATGCAAGTCGGCTGCGCATGACGAAGAGGAACATCTTCCTTCCGGCATTGCCACCTTTTTCTTGCATTCCGGCACAGACCCACTTGAGGGGGCCACGCCTCATGCCGCCCCCGGGCGGCGGAACGGCATCTCACGCACCCAAAGGCGAAACATGAATCATTGAGCGTCCGGAACGGGTGTGCGTGGCGATCCCGTGCCGGCCCACATCGGCTTGGGCATGACCCCACATCGGCTTGGGCATGACCCCGCATCGGCTTGGGCATGGCCCCGCATCGGCTTGGGCATGGCCCGCATCGACTTGGGCATGGCCCCGCATCGGCTTGGGCATGACCCCGCGGGCGGGTTACTCGTCCTCGGCGAAGAGCGGGTCTTCGGGCACCACCATGACGGGCTGCTGGGCAAACTCGTCGAGGAGCGTGGCGGGGACGTATTTCTTGTCGACCACGAGGCGGAACATATACTCGCCGAACCAGCGGTGGGTCATCACCAGGCAGCCCTTCTGCCCGAAGTCGGGGCCCCAGCTGTTCTCCACCTTCCACTTCAGGGGCTGGCCGTCGTCATCGAGGTCGACGGCGGCGAGCGTCATGGCGTGGGTGGAGCCGCTGTCGAAGGTGCTGATGCGGTCGGCCTTGTCCATGGGAAACGTCGTGCCGAAGAGGCTGGCGTAGTCGTAGTTTTCCAGGTCGCAATAGCCGCGCTTGCGGTCGAGCTGCTTGCCCACGTCGTAGCTGCTGTACATCTTGCGCCCGTCCTGGAGGCTGGCGACGGCCAGGCGTGCGATGTCGTCCATGGGCAGGTTGAGGTATTTCCAGTTGTGTCCGTCGTAGGTGTGCCGGTCGAGCTCCACCTCATAAGTCTTGTGGTAGGGGCGGCGGGGGTCGTTCATCACCATGATGAACGAGCCGTTGAGCTTGCGCCCCACGGTGGCCTGGTAGAACTCGGCGGGGGTGTAGGTGCGGGGCTTGCCGACGGCTTTGCCGTCCTTGTCGCGGAACTGGTAGGTGAACTCCGCGACGGGGCGGCCGAGGGTGAGGGTGAGCATGTGGTAGACGGTGGCGAGCATCCCCGTCTTGGCCTCGGCGAGGTCGGCGTCGCCCTTGCCCTGCTGCTTCATCCGCCTCAGGGCGAGGCCGCATTCGCGCAGCTTGCTGGAGATCAGGGCCGCCATCCGGCGGGTGTTGTCGCTGGAATAGGTCTCGGGCTGCACGCCCTTGGGCACGAGCCCGTACTTCTCGGCAAGGTCG
>CAZVWX010000286.1:0-2811 GCA_964631105.1 uncultured Prevotella sp.
TCCGTCTTGTCTTGGCACGCCCCCATGCGCGGCGGGGCGCATGGGGCGCTCCTGGGAATCAATAGAACTTGAAGTAGCGGCGCGCGTTGTTGTAGGAGATGTCCTCCACCATGCGCCCGAGAGCGTCGCGGTCGTCGGGCAGTAGGCCCTTCTCCACGTCATTGCCCAGCAGGTTGCAGAGCAGGCGGCGGAAGTACTCGTGGCGCGGATAGCTCAGGAAGGAACGGCTGTCGGTGAGCATGCCCACGAACCGGCTCAGCAGTCCGAGGGTGGACAGGGCGTTCATCTGGCGCGTCATGCCGTCGAGCTGGTCGTTGAACCACCATCCGGAGCCGAACTGGATCTTGCCGGGCGTCACGCCGTCCTGGAAGTTGCCGAGCATGGTGGCGATGACCTCGTTGGCGCAGGGGTTCAGGCAGTAGAGGATGGTGCGGGTGAGCTTGCCCTCGACGTTCAGCTCGTTGAGGAAGTGGCTCATGGCGCGTGCGGTGTTGAACTCGCCGATGGAGTCGAAGCCCGTGTCGGGACCCAGCTTGTCGTACATGATGGTGTTGTTGTCGCGGATGGCTCCATAGTGGTACTGCTGCGTCCAGTCGGCCTCGGCGTCCATCTCGGCGCTCACCTTCAGGAAGGCGTGCTTGTACTGGCGCACCTCCTCCTGCGAGAGCTGCTGGCCGCGGAGGGCCTTGGCGAAGATGGTCTCCACCTGCGAGTCGGTGTAGGGGTCGTCGTAGAACTCCTCGATGCCGTGGTCGGAGAGGCGGCAGCCGTTCTCGGCGAAGAAGTCGTGGCGGCGCTTCAGGGCGTCGACCATGTGGGCGAAGCTGTCCACCTCGACGCCGCTCACCTCTGAGAGCTTCTTCATGTATCCGGCGAAGGCGGGCTTCTCGATGTTCATGGCCGCGTCGGGGCGCCAGGCGGGAATCATCTTGATTTCGAATCCGCTCTCACGCGTCTGCTTGTGCCAGTGCAGGTCGTCGACGGGGTCGTCGGTGGTGCAGACGCACTCCACGTGGTAGCGGCGCATCAGGCCGCGCGCGCTGTACTCGGGCAGGCGGAGCTTCTCGTTGCACTCGTCGTAGATCTCGCGTGCCGTCTTGGGGCTGAGCAGCTTGGTGATGCCGAAGGCGGTCTTCAGCTCCAGGTGGGTCCAGTGGTAGAGGGGGTTGCGGAAGGTGTAGGGCACGGTCTCGGCCCACTTCTCAAACTTCTCCCAGTCGGTGGTGTCGTCGCCCGTGCAGTACTTCTCGGCCACGCCGTTGGTGCGCATGGCACGCCACTTGTAGTGGTCGCCGCCGAGCCATAGCTCGGTGATGCTGCGGAACTTGTGGTCCTCGGCCACCATCTGCGGGATGAGGTGGCAGTGGTAGTCGATGATGGGCATCTTGGCGGCGTGGTTGTGGAAGAGGTCCTGCGCGGTCTCGGTCTCGAGCAGGAAGTTTTCGTCCATGAATTGTTTCATTTTGCTTGGGATATTTATTGTTTTTGGTTTTTGGTTTGCCCGCTTTCCGGCTTTTCTATCGCAAATATACGGCTTTTTTTTGGATTACCGAAAATTTTAAATTATATTTGCACACGGATTCCACGCAAACGATTACAGGCCCTCCCCCGCCCCCCGGGGGCCGGAGCGCCTGCCGGCGCGGGGCCCGCACAACCATCAAGCACCAGCCATGACGACCAACAGCGTTTTGCTCATCTACACGGGCGGCACCATCGGCATGGGCCGCAACCCCGCCACGGGGGCCCTGGAGCCGCTCGACTTCAACCACCTTGACGCGGCGATGCCGGAGCTGCGCTTCGTCGACACCGGCATCGACGTCTACCAGTTCACGCCGCCCATCGACTCCAGCGACATGTCGCCGCGCATGTGGGCGCAGCTCGTCCGCATCATCGCCGACCGCTACGACCGCTACGACGGCTTCGTCATCCTCCACGGCACCGACACCATGGCCTACACCGCCTCGGCCCTCTCCTTCATGCTGGAGAACCTCACCAAGCCCGTCGTGCTCACGGGCTCGCAGCTGCCCATGGGGCAGCTGCGCACCGACGGCAAGGAGAACGTGCTCACCAGCATCGAGATTGCCGCCGCCCGCGACGTGGGCGGGCGCCCCGTCGTGCCCGAGGTGTGCATCTACTTCGGCGGACACCTGCTGCGGGGGAACAGGGCCACCAAGACCGCCGCCGACGGCTTCGACGCCTTCGAGTCGTTCAACTATCCGCACCTCTGCGACGCGGGGGTGAACTTCGACTTCCACTACCACCACATCCTGCGCCCCGACTTCGACAGGCCCATGGCGCCCCACGTGGCCATGGACAGCAACGTCATCGTGTTCAGCCTCTTCCCGGGCATCCAGGAGAACATCGTGCGCCACGTGCTCGACGCACCCGAGCTGCGCGGCATCGTCATGCGCAGCTTCGGCAGCGGCAACGCCCCGCAGAGGCCCTGGATTCTGCGCTTGCTGCACGAGGCCTCGGCGCGGGGCGTCACCATCGTGAACATCAGCCAGTGCGTGAGCGGGCGCGTGGAGATGGGGCGCTACGACACGGGCTACCAGCTCAAGTCGGCGGGAGTCATCAGCGGCGCCGACAGCACCGTGGAGGCCGCCGTCACCAAGCTGATGTTCCTGCAGGCCCGCTACACCGACCACCACCTCGTCAGGAACTACATGAGCCGGAGCATCGCCGGCGAAATCACCGTGTGAATTGCCGCGCCATGCCGTGAGCCTTTGAACGCCCCCTCGGCGCGTGCGGGCCGGCACAAGGCCCGGCTCCTGCAAGTGGGCACAGCCCCGCTACGGAGCCATGGGAATC
>CAZVWX010000287.1:0-2798 GCA_964631105.1 uncultured Prevotella sp.
GCACCAGAACGCCCCCGGCACCACGTTCAAGCGGCACATGCGCATCGCCAAGGGCGTGCTCAGCGAGGACGACTACCTGCTGCAGGAGGTGCTCTTCAATCCCTACACCATCGGCCAGGTGAGCCAGATCAGGAGCGAGCTGAAGGAGCTCATCGACATCATCGAGCACAAGGACGCCGACCGCATGAAGGCCTATCTCACCAAAATCCGCTCCAACGTGGCGCAGGACATCGGCTGAGGGCGCCGCGCCAGACCAGCCTCGGGCCAACTGCGCACCGCGCCGGGCGGGCCGTGGCGGGGCCGGCGCCCTTCCCTCCGCACGGGCGGTACACCTTATTATATATATACATAGGACTGCGGGCGAGCGAAAGGCAGGGGCGGGCGACCTGCGCCGTCACCCGCCCCTGCCCTACTTCACATGGACGGCGGGCGATTTTAGGAAAGTTTAACGGCCCGTTGGCGAAGTTTAACGCTTACCCCCCCCGTTTACATGATTTTTTCCTACTTTTGCAGGTACATTTTATTTGTCTTTAACAAGACGGTCTCCCGGTTGAAACCATTACACGAAGACACTATAAACCATGCAAAAGATGAGAAAGAACTATCGTAAACCGCAAACCCTTGTCATCAACCTTTCAGAGGAAGCGTCGCTCCTGGCCGCCAGCGGAGCCTCGGCCAAACCCGTAGTATTCAACGCCACGCTAGGCGATTGGTCGGACAACGGCAACAACGATGTCAACCTGTAACCATTCCGACGACACAAACCACACGACAATGAAGCACTACCAGACATTTTCATGGGCCCTGGCAGCTCTTTTGCTGCTCACGGCGTGCAGCTCCGACGACGCCTCCGGAAGCTACAACCCCTGGGGCGGGGCCCCCGACGCCAGCCGCGCCATCAAGTTCAGCACCAGCGACGCCTCCTCGCGGGCCTCGCGACTCACCGGACTGACCTCCTTCAAGGTGTACGCCTACAAGGCCGACGGCTCCACCCTCATCGACGGCGAGACCTACACGAAGAGCGGCGAGACGTGGACGGCGGCCTCCGCCAAAACCTACTACTGGCCCACGACGGGCAGCGTGGCCTTCTACGCCTATGCCAACGCCGACGACAACGTGAGCTACGACGCAACGAGGAAGACGCTGACCTACAACGTGCCCGCCGACATGAGCCAGCAAAAGGACCTCGTCTTCGCCACGGCGGCGCAAGCCTACAGCGAGGGCAACACCACGGTGACGCTGCCCTTCGCCCACGCCTTGGCCTCAACCGACGTCAGGGCCGCTTTTGCACCCTACGCCGAGTGTGTGGCCGATGTCAGCATCAGCAGCAGCGTGGTGCTCCACGGCGTGAGGCCCACGGCCACCATCGACTTCGCCACGGCCACGGTGTCGGCGTCGGGCGACCCCATCGACATCGCCGTGCCCGTCACGGCAACCCGCCTCTACTCCGGCAACAAGGAGGCGCAGCTGTCGGCCACGGACGACGGCTACGTGTTTCTGCCGCCACAGACACTGACCCCCTGGGACGGTGCCAGCGACGTGACGGCCACCACGGGCTCCTACATCGAGCTCGCCTGCAAGGTGAACACCACCACCCACTACCTCGTTGGCAGCGCCGATGAATACGACCAGGTGTACGTGCCCTGCGCCACGACGCTGGCCATGGGCCAGAACGACCCCATCCGCCTGGTCTTCGGCACGCTGAACCAAGACACGCGCTACGGCACCGACAAGGCCGCGGGCCTGTCGAGATACTATGGCAGGAAGGCCGACGGCAGCAGAATCGTCACGCCCGACGTGGTCGACCTGGGGCTGACTGACAGCAACGGCAAGCCCCTGCTGTGGGCCAACGCCAATGTGGGCGCGGCAACGCCCGTGGAGAGCGGAAACTACTACGCCTGGGGCGAGACCGAGCCCAAGGAAAGCTACACAAAAGACAACTACACGCACACCACATACTATGCCTCGGGAACCAACCTTGCAGCCAGCGAGGACGCCGCGACGGCGCACAACGGCGAGCAATGGCGGATGCCCACCATCAGCGAGTACCAACAGCTCCTCAGCACAACCAACTACACATGGTCCAAAGACACCTGGAACGGGATGGACGGCTACAAGGTGACCAGCAAAAAGGAGGGCTACACCGACAAGTACATCTTTTTCCCTGCCACCCGGGTCATGCAAGGCACCACGCTCTCAGCTGCAGGCATGGGCCAGTTTTGGACTTCAACGGATTACAACAACGATCGGGCACATAGTTTGTACTTCCAAGTGACTTCGGCGACTCCACGGGAGTACCACGATACCAACCGGTATACGGGTGTGCCCGTCCGCGCCGTCTATACGGAGCCCGAGGAGTAACTGTGGGCCAGCATGGGGCACGGGGCGCGCGTTCCACGCCCCATGCGCCGCCATGTCCATGTCCGCCGGCAAGAGCCGTGTCCGGCAGGCACTTGCAGGGGCCGTGGACACGACGCTGCTTGCATGAAGCCCGCATGGCGAGGCCCGCATGCAACAGGAAGCGGGCGCGGCGCATGGGAGGTTTCACGCGGCGGCATGGGAGCTTCCGCTCCTGTTGGCGCCGCAATCATCCTGTTTAGAATTACATTTACATCATTCAGACCCCTCCGTAAAATCCGATTTTTCAGAAAGTCATAACATTCCGCACTTTCGCGGCATTCTGCGAACATTTTTCTTCGATTTGCTTACCGTTTTGTAAAGATGCGAGAAAAATAGGGGGTCATTTCGAAGAACGGCCTTCTTCGGTCCGAAGAACGGCCTTCTTTGCCTCGAAGAAC
>CAZVWX010000288.1:0-2777 GCA_964631105.1 uncultured Prevotella sp.
CATAAAAATAGGTGATGACCGGCAGGAGAATCATCCCTCCGCCAAACCCCACCGACCCCGACAACGTGCCGGCCAGCAGGCCAACCAGTATCAAGACAACGTACACTCTCTCTTCTCCTCCCTATCTGGTTTCCTTGTATTCCATTGCAAAAGTACGGCCAAAATCCCGGCGGATGGCAACGCGAAGGGTTAAATAATCTGAACCATCCGCCCCTTGTGCCGCCCTGAAGCTTAAATTTCATTTCAACCTTGTAGACAATTTGGATTCCAGCCACTTCTCCAGAATGTCGACAGAATGTTCCTGTAGCTTTGCGGCAAAAGCATTGGAATGACAGAGATGGATTACACAATCGCTTATCGTGGCAACCGCATGCTTCCGCTGCCGGGCGAAGCCTCTCACGTGAGAGTGACGAAGACGCTGCTCCTCGTGCTGGCTGTCGTGCCCCTGGTGTGCTATGGGGCCGCGCCCGCCCTCGTCCTCGTGAAGTCGGCGGTTCCCGTTCTCGACGGGCTTGACAAGCAGGCCATGCTGCTCCTGAACTTCAAGGGCGCCCCCGCCATGGACTATTTCTGGTACTCCTACTCCCAGACGTCGACCTGGTTGCCCCTGATGCTTCTGGCTGCCGTGTCGATGGTCTGGTTGCATCCGGGCTCGTGGCGCGACAAGCTGCTCTTCGTCCTGTCGCTGGCCGCCGTCATAGTCCTTGCCGACCAACTGGCCTCGGGCGTCATCAAGCCGCTGGCCGGCCGGCTGCGCCCCTCCCACGACCCCTCGGTCTGCCAGTTGCTCCACTATGTGAACGGCTATCGTGGCGGCGCCCACGGCTTTGTGTCGAGCCACGCCGCCGTCAACACGGCCATCACCACCGTGCTCTGCACCGTCTTCCGCAACAAGCTCGCCCGGGCGACCTTCGTCACCTACGATGTCCTCATGTGCTATTCGCGCGTCTATCTCGGCGTTCATTATCCCGGCGATGTCGTCTGCGGCGCGTTGCTGGGATGGACCCTGGCCTATTGGGCGGTCTGCCGCAATGGGCGGCGCATCAGGGCGTTCACGACCGGCAGGCCCCCCGTTGCCATCCTCATGCTCTGGGGCGCAACGGTTCTGTACTTGCTCTGACAGGCCGGGCGTGGCGTCCTCCTAGCTTCCACCCGTATAGAAAAACTGCCGTATGCTGTTCATGAACGGCGTCATCCGGGTGCGGACGCCATACGAGTTGGTGTCCGTATAGCTGATGCAGAGCCGCTTCTTGGCCCTGGATATGGCCACGTAGAACTTCCGGGCGTCTTCCCTGATTTGCCTGCGGGCGTCTTCCCGTTGCCCGTTGGTGCTGTAGGGGCTGTACAGGGCCTTGGTGTTCTTGTAGAAAGGATAAGTTCCGTCGTTGGCTCCCAGCACCACGACATTCTCAAACTCGAGCCCCTTGCCTTTGTGGACGGTCATCACGAAGACGCGGTCACGAATCAGCTCGGCCGAGTTCACCAGGTCGCCCTCGTTGATTGACGATGCCATGTCGTTGGCGTGCGCGAAAATCTGGTCGGCCAAGCTCTCGTCCTCGCGTGCCGGGTCGCCCCACTCGCTTTGCATGTAGCGCAGGAAGATGTCGAACTTTTCGCCCAGCGGCTCGATGAGCTTCATCGACAGCATGTCGTTGTAAGTCTCGCGGAACTCGTCGGCGATGGTGCGCCGCCTCGGGCCGGCGGGATGGTACAGGTGGCTCTCCAGCTTCTCGAAGAGCGGCCTTGCCAGCTCCATCTTCGCCTTCACGTTCTTCACCTTCTGCATGGAAAGGAACTGCCGCTGTTGCGGGATGACGGCCCGCGCCTTCTGGTAGCAATAGTCCACCAGCATCTTCGTCGCGGCCACATCCTCATGGGCCAGGTGCGAGTTCTTTCCCTCCAGATGGAGCGTGCGAATCAGGTAGTCCAGCTTGTACATCCTCAGCCAGGGCTCCACGCACCGGGCCAGGCGGAGCGAGTCGTAGACGTCGAGCGCGACGGGCTCATGCAGCGTCACCTCGACATTGTGCTGGAGGATTCGGTAGTCGTACATCACGTTGTGGCCGAGCACCGCGTCGTCGCCGATATAGTCGAGAAACATGCGCAGCCCCTCGGCCCTGTCGTAATGCTTGTTGCTGGCGTAGGCCTCGATGAGCGGATTGTCCAAATCGCCCAGCTTCCTGGGAATCTCGCGGTCGGTGTGCAGGAAGACGACGAAGTCGGAGCCCTCCACCCGCCTGCCGCCCCTCACCTTGAAGGCGGCAATCTGCACGATGTCGTCCTCCTCCACGTTCAGCCCCGTCGTCTCCACATCGAAGAAGACCATCTCCTCGTTCTCATACAGGCGGCAGAACCGCTCCAGGCGGCTCTCCTGTCCCAGCAAGTCCCTTGGGGTCATCATCAGTTTCCTCATCTGTGCCACGAAGGCCCTTGCGTCGGCCTGCGTGGGGAATGCGCCGAGGCCGTCGAGCAGGCGCACCCACATCATGGCGTTGAACTCGTTGGCCATGCAGCAGAAGAGCGACGAGAGCGTCTTGTATGCCTTGGTCTTGAACATGTCGCGCCCGGAGATTTTGAAGTTGGCCACCCCATGGTCGGTCAGCGTGTTGCTGATTCTGTCGGCCGCGTCGTTCGTGGGCACCAGGATGGCGAGGCGCTCCCCCTCGAACTGCATGTAGTAGTCCCCCATGCCCAGCACGGGCTTGTCCTCGTCGGCGGCCGTAGGGGAATGGACGAGCAGCAAATCCCCTTTCCGGTGTGCCGCGTCGCGTGTCGGG
>CAZVWX010000289.1:0-2761 GCA_964631105.1 uncultured Prevotella sp.
CGGCAAGGTAGCCGGGTTCAGCGGCAAGGACATAGTCTTGGTGGAGGACGAGGACGGCTTCCAGATTCCCGTCCGCATACGCGATGTGGTGGTGGAAGAAGGTTCCGACTACGACATGGGGCGCATGGTGTCGGCCAAGATGGACGCCCGGCAGGAAGCCGAGCGGCGCCACGCCGAGGGGCTGGCCAGCGACGGCAAGAGCGTCAAAGCCAAGCTGGCCGAGGTCGACGACGACGACCCCGCAACCGACGACGACCCCTCGCAGGGCGAAATCACCTTCCGCAAGCCCGTGGAGGAGCGTCGGGGCGGCAATCGCCTGAGTGCCTATCTGGCCTTCGTGCCCGTGGACGTCAAGGCTGTCACCCACACCCGCTTCGAAGCCTATTTCGTCAACGACAGCAACTACTACATCAACTACTCCTGGCTTGTGGCCGAGGGCAACGCCTGGCAGCTGCGTTCCGGAGGCGAGGTGGAGCCCAACACCAAGCTCTTCGTCGAGGAGTTCGGCCTGGAGGACGTGGGACAGTTGGGCCATGTGGCCGTGCAGCTGCTGGCCTACAAGCGGGGGAAGCCTTTCCTTCTCAAACCCGCCGTCGACGTGCAGTTCCGCATCGACGCCACCAAGTTCTACAAGCTGCACACCTTCCAGGAGAACGACTTCTTCGAGCGGCCCGCCCTGCTCTTCACCCTCGTGGAGAACGACGAGGTGGCCCGCCCGCTGGTTGTCGACAGCAAGCGCATGAAGGAGCAGATGTACAACAAGCAGGAGCCCGTGGTGAGAAGCGAGCGGCAGGCGCAGCGGCGGAAGGACGACGGCACGCTCGTGGTCGACTTGCACGCCGGCGAGCTGCTGGAGACCACCACGGGGATGAATGCCGCCGACATCCTCCACTATCAGTTGGACTATTTCAAGCGGGTGATGGAGGAGCACAAGAAGCTGAAGGGCCAGAAGATTGTCTTCATCCATGGCAAGGGCGAGGGCGTGCTCCGACAGGCCTTGCTCCACGAGCTGCGCTATCGATACAAGAGTTGCCGGTGGCAGGACGCCAGCTTCCAGGAGTACGGCTATGGCGCCACGCTGGTCATCATCGCATAGGTGCCGCCCCGCCGGCCAGGTGCGGATATTGATTGAAGAGAAGAAACAACCCCAAAACAAAACCATCATGAAATACGGATTCGTCAAGGTGGCCGCGGCCGTTCCCCCCGTGCAGGTCGGCGATGCGGTCTACAACCTCCGGCAAATAGAAAACCTCATTGCCCAGGCCGAGGGCCAGGGAGTCGAGATTGTCGTCTTTCCCGAGCTCTCGGTCACGGGCTACACCTGCCAGGACCTCTTCCGCCAGCAACTGCTGCTCGAGGCCGCCGAGCAGGAGCTGATGACCCTGCTCGACTTCACGCGCAAGCTCGACATCATCGCCATCGTCGGGCTGCCCGTCGCCGTGGGCGACTTGTTGCTCAATTGTGCTGCGGTGGTGCAAAAGGGCAAGATTCTCGGCATGGTGCCCAAGACCTACCTGCCCAACTACAGCGAGTTCTACGAGAAGCGCTGGTTCGCCTCGTCGCAAGACCTGCGTGCCACCGAGTTCCGCTATGCCGGCCAGAAGGTGTTCGTCGGCCCCGACGTGCAAGTCTTCTCCACCGCCGACGGCGTGCGCTTCGGCATCGAGATTTGCGAGGACGTGTGGGCTCCGGCTCCCCCCAGCAACCGGCTGGCGCTGGCCGGCGCCGAACTGGTGTTCAACCTCTCGGCAAGCGATGAGCTCATCGGCAAGCACGCCTATCTGCGGAGCCTCCTCGCCCAGCAGAGCGCACGCACGATGACGGGCTACGTCTATGCCGGCTGCGGCTACGGCGAGAGCACGCAGGACGTGGTCTATGGCGGCAATGCCATCATCTGCGAGAACGGACGTTTCCTTGCCGAGGGCGACCGGTTCCTCATGGGCCCACAGATGGTCGCGGCACAGGTCGACGTGGAGAAGCTGCGGAGCGAGCGGCGCACCAACAGCACCTATGTGAACGGCCAGCGCGATATGAAGAATGCGCTCCACGACGGCCGCTACACCGTGCATGCCATTGCGTGCATGCCCGCCGAGACCCAGCGCGACTTCCATCTGGAGCGAGCCGTCGACCCGCATCCCTTCATCCCCAAGAGCGAGGACATGGCGGCCTCGTGCGAGGAGATTCTCAACATCCAGGCCATGGGCTTGGCCCGGCGCGTCGCCCACACCCACAGCAAGGCCGTGGTGGTGGGCGTCAGTGGCGGCCTCGACTCCACGTTGGCCCTGCTGGTGTGCGTGCGGGCCTTCGACAAGCTGCAGTTGCCGCGCAAGGGCATTGTGGGGGTCACCATGCCCGGCTTCGGCACCACGGGGCGCACCCACAACAACGCCGTCGCGCTGATGGAGAGCCTCGGCGTCACCCTGCGCGAAATCAGCATCGCCAAGGCCGTGGAGCAACACTTCGCCGACATCGGCCACGACGCCTCGGTGCACGACGTGACTTATGAGAACAGCCAGGCGCGGGAGCGCACGCAAATCCTCATGGACCTGGCCAACCAGGTGGGGGGGCTCGTCATCGGCACCGGCGACCTGAGCGAGCTCGCACTGGGATGGGCCACCTACAACGGCGACCACATGAGCATGTATGGCGTGAACGTGAGCATCCCCAAGACGCTCATCCGCCACCTGGTGCGCTACTTCGCCATGCAGCTCGACCAGGGCGACGCCTCGTCGCGCAAGGCTGCCGACACGCTGCTCGACAT
>CAZVWX010000290.1:0-2757 GCA_964631105.1 uncultured Prevotella sp.
TACTCTAAACCAGAATGCTTACGGATAATCATCTTAAAAAACTATCACCATGGAACTGAAAGGAACATACACAGCCTCGCCCGACCGCTACGCCGACAGCGAGGCCCTCTACCGCCGGTGCGGCAACTCGGGCGTTCTGCTGCCCAAAATCTCGCTCGGCTTCTGGCACAACTTCGGCGGAGCCGACTCCTACGAGCGGAGCAGGGCCATCACGCACTATGCCTTCGACCACGGCATCACCCACTTCGACCTGGCCAACAACTACGGGCCGCCCTACGGCTCGGCCGAGGAGACGATGGGGCGCCTCATCGACGACGACTTTGCTCCCTACCGCGACGAGCTCTTCATCTCGACAAAGGCGGGATACGACATGTGGGAGGGACCCTACGGCAACTGGGGCTCGCGCAAATACCTCATGGCGAGCCTCGACCAAAGCCTGCGCCGCATGCACCTGGACTACGTCGACCTGTTCTACAGCCACCGCTACGACCCCCACACGCCCCTGGAGGAGACCCTGCAGGCCCTTGTCGACATCGTCAGGCAGGGCAAGGCCCTCTATGTAGGCATCAGCCGATGGCCGCTGCAGGCCCTGAAGGTGGCCGACGAATACCTTCGCGCACACGACGTGCCCCTGCTCATCTATCAGAACCGCCTCAACCTGCTCGACCGTGCGCCGCAGCAGGAAGGCCTCCTCGACTACTGCCGCAACCACGGCATCGGCTTCATCAGCTTCTCGCCGTTGGCGCAAGGCCTGCTCACCGACCGATACCTGAACGGCGTCCCCGACGACTCGCGCATGGCCAAAGGCCACTTCCTGAAGCGCGAGGCCCTCACCCCGCAGCTGCTCGCGCAGCTCCAAGCATGGAACCAGACGGCCCTCTCGCGCGGCGAGACGCTCGCCGAGATGGCCCTGGCCTGGATTTTGCACCAGCAGGGGGTGACGAGCGTGCTTGTAGGAGCCAGCAGCGTGTCGCAACTGGAAAAGAACATGAAGTGCGTCCACGCCGCGGCCTTCGGCAACGACATGTGAGGCGCAAAAGATTCCTTAAAATAGGTTAATTGTTTTGCCTTGTCAGAGATTTAACCTTACCTTTGCAGAATCAATGCGGCAGCAGCCCGGCGGGCTGGCTCCGGTCGTGCAAGGCCGGGGCGGCAAGCCCCGAGGGTGCTGGCCGCACCAAGATTTGCCGCAATGGTGGAATTGGTAGACACGAGGGACTTAAAATCCCTTGGCCAGTAATGGCTGTACGGGTTCGAGTCCCGTTCGCGGCACAGCGTATTCCAGTATGAAGAGACTTGCTTACACCATATTAACATCCCTTGTCATCTTATTCTCGGCTTGTGGAAACAACGGCGGACACTTCAAGCTGGAAGGCAAGTTTCTGAACCTCAACCAAGGCGAGTTCTACATCTACAGCCCCGACGGAACCATCAGCGGCATCGACACCATCAAGGTGCAAGGCGGCAGGTTTGCCTACGAGAAGGCATGCGCCCAGCCCGGAATCCTCGTCATGGTGTTCCCCAACTTCTCCCAGCAGCCCGTCTTCGCGGCACCGGGAAAGAGCGTCACCATCAAGGGCGACGCCTCCCGCCTGAAAGAGATGCAGGTGACGGGCACCAAGGACAACGAGCTGATGAACGCCTTCCGCAAGCAGACGGCCAGTGCCTCGCCACCGGAGACCAGGCAGGCGGCCCGCCAGTTCATCGCCGACCACCCCGAATCGGAGGCCAGCGTGTGGCTCGCCTCCACATGGCTCACGCAGGCAGGCGGCGCCGACTATGCCGAGGCTGCCGTGCTGCTGGCCAAGATTGTGTCCGCGCAAGAGCGCAACGGCTATGCCCGGCGGCTCCTGGCTCAGACCCAGGCCTTGGCCAAAACCTCCACGGGCAAGCCCCTTCCCTCCTTCAGCGACACCGACGTGCGGGGGCGGCGCGTCTCGGCGGCGCAGCTGAGCAAGGCCCCCGTGGCCGTCGTCAACGTGTGGAGCTCGACCGACTACAACAGCCAGGACGTGCAGCGCTTCCTCAGCCGGCAGATGCGCCAGGCGGGCGGGCGGCTGGAAGTGCTGGGAATCAGCCTCGACGCCGACAAGGCGACCGCCTTGCGGACGCTCCGGCGCGACTCCATCGGCTTCGCCAACATCTGCGACGGAAGCATGCTCGAGGGCAAGACGCTGCGCAGGCTCACCCTCGACTGCATGCCGGGCAACCTGGTTGTGCGCAACGGGCGCATCGTGGGCCGCAACCTGAGAAGCCAGGAAATGAAAGACCGAATCAACGAGTTACTGAAATAAGAGCGTGCTAGTAAAGACATTTTGCGCTGCGGTGAACGGGCTCGATGTGGCCACGGTCACCATAGAGGTCAGCCTCAACCGAGGCGTGCAGTACCGCCTCACCGGCTTGGGCGACGAGGCGGTGAGGGAGAGCCGCGACCGCATCGCGGCCGCGCTGCAATACAGCGGCTTCAGGTTTCCCACGGCCGACATCACCGTGAACATGGCCCCCGCCGACCTGCGCAAGGAGGGCAGCAGCTTCGACCTGCCGCTGGCCGTCGGCATCCTCGCCGCCAACGAGGACTTGCCCACCGACCACCTGGCCGAGTTCATGATGGTGGGCGAGCTCAGCCTCGACGGCACCCTGCAACCTGTCAAGGGGGCCCTGCCCATCGCCATCAGAGCCCGTGCCGAGCACTACCGTGGCCTCATCGTGCCCAAGGCCAACGAGCGGGAGGCCGCCGTGGTGAACCGACTCGAGGTT
>CAZVWX010000291.1:0-2748 GCA_964631105.1 uncultured Prevotella sp.
CGTTCTTCGAACTGACCCCCTATTTTTCTCGCATCTTTACAAAACCGTAAGCAAATCGAGGGAAAAACTTCTCAGAATGCTGCAAAACCCCGGAATCATCTTGCTTTCTGACCATCCGGGATTTTCGAAGAGGGAGAAAAAATGTAAATATATCTCCCATTCATGGCCATGGCGACATCGAGAAGAGTGGAAGCTTGCAGGCCGGACCCGTTTCCATGGTGGCTGTCGCCCCCCGGACGGGGGAGGTGGAGGTTACAGGAACTTTTGCCTTTTCAATGCTTCGATGAGCCGGGCCGACATGGCCTCGTTGTCCTTCCGCGTATACCGGATGTCGGTGAACACCTGGGCGAGGGTTTCCTTGTGGTTGATTTCCACGAAGTGGCGGTTTTCGGGCAGGGCTTCCTTCTCCCGGTAGTCGTCGTCGATGTCGTCGGGGGTGTAGTCGTGGTAGCACTCGTGGTGGACGATGGCGCGGAGCGGCAGGCGGTCGGACTGCGGCGGCTGCTCGTCGGGCCAGCCGAGGGTGATGGTGGCCACAGGCATGACGAGTTCGGGCAGGCGGAGCGCGTCGATGATCAGCTCGGGCTGGTAGACGGTGGTTCCGAGGAAGCACGTGCCGAGCCCGGCCTCTTCGGCCAGGTTGCAGAACGTCTGGGTGAAGAGCAGCGCGTCGGTGGCGGCGTTGATGAAGCTGAGGAAGTTGTCGTAGCCCGGCCGGGCCTTGCGGCACTCGGCCCAGCGCGTGGTGCGCCGGAAGTCGGCGCACACCGTGAGCACCACGGGTGCTGCGGTCACCATGGGCTGGCCGTAGTGGGCGGGGGCGAGGGCAGCCTTGCCCTCGGTGCTGCGCGTGACGACCACGCTGTAGAGCTGCAGGTTGCCCATGGTGGGTGTGCGCTCGGCCTCGGCGAGGAGGCGCGCGAGGAGCGCGTCGTCGACCTCGCGGGGGCTGTATTTCCGGATGGTCCTCCGGCTGTTGAGTGACTCCATGTGGCGGTTGCGCTTTAGTCCAGGTGGAAGAGCTCCTGCAGGGGGATGCTCACGGGGCTGTTGTCCTTGTTGGTGTCCATGAGGTCGGCCATCATGTCCCACCACTTCTGCGTCACGGGGTCCACGTTGGAGGTGTCCTGGCTGTTGGTGTCCTTGGAGCACTCCTGGTAGGCGAAGAGCAGGTTGGTCTCCTTGTCCCAGAAGATGGAGTAGTTGCTCACTCCCTGTTCTTCCTTGATCATTTTCACCAGTTCGGGCCAGATGGCGGCGTGTCGCCGGGCATATTCCTTTTCCATGCCGGGCTTGAGATACATTTTGAATGCGAATCGTTTCATGAGTGATTATGGATTGGTTTGAAATGTTTGCAAGATGTGCAAAGGCGTGGAGACGGCGGGGCGTCACCGCGCTATCGCTTTCCCCTCTTCGGTGAGGTATTCGCCGACCTCGTAGGGATAGAAGCTGCATTGTGGCATGCCGATGGCGTAGGGGCCTATTTCGTAGGGCTGGTAGACGAACACGAGCTTCCCGTCCTTGAGGTATGGCGGGGCCGATGGCATGGGTACGGGCTCGCTGTCGAAGCGGATGGCCGGGTCGGTGTCGTGGAGGCGTTCGGTGACGAGGCGCCGCAAGTTGGGCGAATCGCTGACGAGCGTCATCCGGTGGCCGTCGCGCTTGCTGAAGGTGGCCCCGTCGGTGAATCCCAGTCCGTGGGCCCCGCCCGTGTAGACGTAGCCCGAGGCCTGGTAGGACACCTGCGTGGTGTCCTCGTCGACGCGCCTGATGTCCATCTGTATGGAGTAGCGCCCCTCGGCGAGAGAGAAGGAGTCGAGGGCGCCGATTAGGAGGTCGGCCGTGGATTCCGCGGCGTATTCCACGAAGTCGCTGGCATTGTCGGGACGGCCCGCATAGCGCAGCGGCGCGGGGGCCTGGTCGCGGCCCAGCCACATGGCTTGCAGCCGCTCGATGCGGCTGGCGACATAGGCCCGCAGGCTGTCGACGACGGCCTGTCGCCCCCCAGCGGGATAGTCGACGGAGAGCGCGACGTGGCGTGCGGCGTCGTTGTAGGCCACGAAGCGGTAGTCGGCCGTTTGCTCGCTCACGGTCTTGACGACGCGCGACGACACCTCCACCTGCCAGCCGCGGTATTGCCGGCCGATGGCCATGAGCCAGACGGGCTGGACGGAATAGCTGCGCCGCGCCCCCTCGGTCACCACGTAGCTCAGATGGAGGCGGCGCGGGCCGTCCAGAGTGAGTCGCACCGAGTCGATGGCGACGTCGCGGTCGGTCACGGGCAGGACGATGGCCACAACCGCCTGCTTCTTGAAGTTGACGGGCGTGGGCTGTCCGCCGTCGCCCATGAAGGCCGCGGGGCTGAAGTGGGTGTCGAACTCCTGCTGCGTCGTAATCAAGGGCGATGCGGGCAGGGGTGCGTCGTTGTTGTGGAAATAGTTGTGCATCACGATGCCCTTCACCGCCGTGCCGCCGGCTTTGGGGTTCGCGGCCAAGCACGTGGTGGACGCCAGCATGGCCGCAAGGGCCGCAAGAAGCGTTTTTGAGAATCTCATATGCTTATGCTTTTTTGTTGCTGCAAAGATAGTGCAAACCGAAGACAATACAAAATGAATCGCATTCATTTTTATTGTTGAGGTGCAGCCTATCTTATACAAAGATAGTGCAAACCGAAGACAATACAAAATGAATCACATTCATTTTTATGGTTGAGGTGCAGCCTGTCTTATGAAAAGATAGTGCAAACCG
>CAZVWX010000292.1:0-2734 GCA_964631105.1 uncultured Prevotella sp.
AGGCCTTGTCCGGCTCCGAAGCGGCGCTCGTCGGCGTCGACGCCGTCCTCGGCCATCTTGAGCAGACGGGCTCTCGACCCATATTTCTGGCTTTCCGTGGTCTTCCCGTCCACGAATCCGAAGCGTGGTGCTCCGCACCAGGGCCACCAGGTGTCGTTGCTTCCGTTGCCGTCGATGGTTCCCTCGCCGGTGATGGCCACGTCGGTCACCTGGTAGGCGTAGATGCACGGCGAATAGTTCCAGCAGGCCAGTCCCTCCCAGGAAGTCTTCACCAGGGGATAGAGCTCGGGCTCGAAGGCGAACTTCAGCGTGGCGCCCTTCTCCACCACCAGGTTGACGTGGCTCTGCAGGCGGATGGCTCCCGTGAGCCATTCCCCTTCTGGCACCACCACCTTTCCGCCGCCTTTCGCACCGGCCTTGGCAATGGCCGTGTTGATGGCCTTCTGGTTGGCACGCGCCGTGGCACCTGGCTTGGCGCCGTAGTCCGTGATGCGGAAGACACGCTCGCCGGTGACTGGGGTCTGGATGCTGTTTTCAATCTGCTTGTACTCCGTCTCGTTCCATCCCGCGGCCGATGCGCACAGGGGCACGAAAAGAGCGATAACGAGTGCTTTCAAGTAGTTCATGCGTTGTTGGGTTGTTTGTTTTGATTTGTTTAGTTTCTGATGATGGCGGAAGCGGCAGCAGGCGGCTCCGTATTCTTCACTTGCCTTCCAAGATGCAAAGATAACGATTTTTTTCTTGAACGGCAAGTGAATGGTTGCTTTTTTTGAAAAAAAGTCAAGGTTCCCCCTCTCCATCTGCCTTTGTCACTGGTTTTTATCCGTGGAGAGGGGTCGTGTCGCGGCAATCGGTGAGCCGCTATTTTCCCTTGCCACCGAACACCGAGAAGTGCACATAGCGCTTGGGGTGGGCCTTCAAGTCGACCACGAGCGAGTCGGCGTCGCGTGCGGTGGCACTCAGATGGTTATAAAGACCGTCATCGTTCATCAGCTTGCCCAGGCTGCCTTGGTTGCTGTTGAGCCGTTCGGCGAAGGCGTGCGCACTCTCCAGGGTGGCGTTCACGCGGTCCATCGTGCCCTGCACGTCGATTTCGGCCAGCTGCGAGGTGAGCCGCCCGGCATTGTCGAGCACGCCATTGGCCTTGCCCATCACTCCGGGCACGTCGCGGTTGAGCTCCGCCAGCAGCTTGTCGAGCTCGCGCGTCGACGTGGCGAGGTGGGCCGAGGCCTCCTCGGCATGGCCCAGCGTGGCGGCAATGGCGGGGTCGGCCAGGAGCCTGTTCACGCTCGTAAGGATGGAGTCGAGCTTGGGGATGAGCCGCTCCACCGTGGGAATCACGTCCTGCACCTTACCCATGATGCCGGCATCGACGGCGCCGGGAATCACATCACCGGGGTTCACGCGCTCGCGCGGGTTGTTGGCCAACAGCAGGTTCACTTGAATGTTGCCCATCAAGTCCTTGGCAATCTCGGCCGTGCTCCCCTTCGGAATGCGCATGTCGGGGTCCAAGCCCACTTTCACCCTGATGGGGCCGCCGTCACCATAGTTGTAGTCGATGCTCTTCACCGCCCCCACCTTGTAGCCGTCTGCATAGACGGGTGTGGCCACCCCCATGCCCTGCAGGTCGCTGAAGGTGAGATAGTAGTTGTCGTCGCTGTCGAACACGTTCAGCCCCTTCAGGAAGTTGAGCCCGAAGAAGAGGATGACGATGCCGACAATGGCCACGAGGGCAATGCGCACCTCCTTGGTAAATAACTTCTTCATAGTCGTTGCCCGGGCCGCCGGCCCGGCTCCCTTATTTGTTTTTGCTCTTCTTAAACTCCGCGATGGCCTGGTTCACGTCGCACTTCTTCCCGTCCTTGAAGGCGATGATGAAGGCTTCTGGGAATTTTTCCAGCAGACTCTTGCGGAGCCTGTAAATCTCGTTGTAGTCGGTCGAGGCTCCCTGGGTGTACTTGTAGAGCCCGTTCTCGTAATACATGCCGCACCCGTCAACGCCCTTGAAGTGGCTGTCGCCCTCGCGGAGCTTCCGGTCGGAGGCGAGCAGCTGCACCTTGAAGACGGGCGCCCCGCCCTTGGCGTTCTTGGCGACATCGACGGACGGGGTCGTGCCTTCGGCCGGGGTTTCCTGCCGGGGCTCCCTTGGAGCCGCGGCCTTGCCGGCTTTGACGGTCTTGACGGTCTTGCGCGACGTTTCCTTGCCCGTAGTGGCGGCAGGCTCGGCCTTGCGCCGCGCTCCCCCACCCTGTTCCGACACGTCGAAAGGCACGGCCAGATGCTGGTCGTACTTGTTCTTGTACTCCACGAAGGCCTGGAAGATGCCCCCGGCAATGGTCTCCACGTTCTCGGGCTTGTTCAGATACTCCTCCTCGTCGGGCGTGGTGATGAAGCCCAGCTCCAGGAGGCAGCTCGGCATCGAGGTCTCGCGAAGCACGAGAAACCCGGCCTGGTGCACGCCCTTGTCGGGACGCGAGGCCTGCTGGCAGACGCTGCGCTGCACCATCCGGGCCAGGTCGACACTCTTCTCCATGTTGCGCCCCTGGATGAACTCGAACATGATGTAGCTCTCCGACGACTTCGGGTCGAATCCCTCGTAGGTCTGCTCGTATCCCTTTTCCATGGAGATGACGGCATTCTCGCGCATGGCCACGTCGAGGTTGTCCTTGGCGCGGTGCATCCCAAGCGTATAGGTCTCGAATCCGCGGGCTATCTTCCCCGCGGGGAGGGCGTT
>CAZVWX010000293.1:0-2726 GCA_964631105.1 uncultured Prevotella sp.
TCAGTTGGTTAGAGCACCTGACTGTTAATCAGGGGGTCGTTGGTTCAAGCCCATCTTGAAGCGCACTGAAATGAGGGGGAGCCAGAGTTCGACAAGAGACTCTGGCTCCCTTTTTTGTGCCGCAAAAACACGGCGGCTGCATGGTGAAGAAGCAGCAATTGATGGAAAATGCCACAATCATGACGGCTTTTCAGAAAACTTTTCGTAACTTTGGGGGCGCAATCGTGACAAGCGACGGAAACCAAGGGAACACTCACCAAAACTTAGCAATATGAAGAACTTCAAGCCAAACTCGTGGTTCCTGCCACAAACCGTCATCATCATCGGCACCTACGACGCCGACGGAACACCCAACGCCATGAACGCGGCGTGGGCCGGCACGTGGGACCAGGACGAAATCTTCATCTCGATGGGCAACCACCAGACGACGCTCAACCTGAACGCCAACCCGGACTTCACGGTCGCCTTCGCCACAAAGGAGCTGCTTGTCGCCTCCGACTATGTCGGCATCGTGAGCGGGAAGAAGGCGAAGGACAAGGTGGCCCGCACCGGATGGACGGTGGAGAAGGGGCAGCAGGCCGACGCCCCCGTGTTCACGGACTTCCCCATGACGATGGAATGCCGGATGGAGAGGAAGATTGACGAGTCGGCGACGGGCTTCTACCTCGTGGCCAAGGTGCTGAACATACAGTGCCGCGAGGAGTTCCTCGCCGCCGACGGCAAGCCGGACGTGGAGAAGATGCACCTCATCACCTACGACCCCATCCACCTCGGCTACATCGAGCTGGGCGCGAAGGCCGGCAACGCGTTCAAGGACGGGGCCCGGCTGAAACGCTGAGGCAAGCAAAGGAAACCGGCCATCTTATCAGACAGACAAATGAAGAAACTGGTTTTATGCCTCATGCTCCTGGTGGCGGCGGCGGGCAGCGCGCAAGACAAGATGCGCGTCATCATCGACAACGACTTCGCCGGCGACCCCGACGGGCTCTTCGCGCTCGCGCAACTCATGCTGTCGCCCTCCGTCGACGTCAGGGCCGTGATTGGCTCCCATCTACATGCCAACGAGAACTGGACGGCGAAGGGCGAGCCTGCGGCGGCAACGGCCGCTGCAAACGCCAAGGCCCTGCTGCAGCAGCTGGGGAAGGCGGACGTCCCGGTGCTGGCGGGCTCGGAAACGGCCCTGGCCGACACGCTCACGCCCGCGGACGACGGGGCGGCCAGGGCCATCGTCGCCGAGGCGATGAAGGCTTCGGCCAAGGAGCCGCTCTATGTGCTTTGCGGCGGCGGACTGACCGAGATGGCTTCGGCCTGGCTGCTGAAGCCGGAGATTGCCGACAGAGTCATCCTGGTGTGGATAGGCGGGAGCGAATACCCGGGCTTCACAGCCCCGCCGGGCGGAACAAGGGGTGAGTACAACACGACGATAGACACGCGGGCCGCGCAGGTGGTCTTCAACCGCTCCAACCTGAGAATCTGGCAGATACCGCGCAACGCCTACCGGCAGTGCCTCATCTCGCGTGCCGTTTTGCGCAACAGGACGAAGGCGTCGCCCCTGGGGGAGCGCCTGGCCGGGATGCTCGACAAGTTCATCGGCCCCGGCAAGAGGAGCGAGTGCTACGTGCTCGGCGACAGTCCGCTCGTGCTCGTCACGGCCCTGCAAAGCAACTGGGAGCGCGACGCCTGCTCGTCGGCCTACTCCATGAGGCATTGCCCGACGGTCGACGACAAGGGGGTGTTCCACTTCAACGGCAGCAGGAGGGAGATAAAGGTGTTCGACCGGATAGACACCTACTTGATGTTCGAGGACCTGTTTGCCAAACTGAACGAATAGACCGCACTCGGGGCGTTCATGTGCCCGATGACGCCACGATTACCCGGTGCATGTCACCGGCGTTCCGGACGAATCCGCCGCTGCCTGCAACATCCGGGGGGCAATGTTGAGACACATGGAACGCCGTGCCGCCGCTGCGGCACGGCACAGGGCACGGCTCCTGCAAGTGGACACGTGCCCGCCGCGAGGGGATGGATGTGGAAATCACCCGCGAGGGGGCATGGCGTTGCTGTTCCCGAAGAAAGGCCGGCTTGCTTTGTCAACTATTCTCTCATCCATTTCAAGAACGGCCTTCTTGCAAAGCGTAAGTGGCCTTCTTCAATGCGAAGAAGGCCGTTCTTCGAGGCAAAGAAGGGCCTTCTTTGGACCGAAGAAGGCCCTTCTTCCGATTGACCCCCTATTTTTCTCACATCTTTACAGAACCGTAATCAAACCGAGGAACAAACTTCGCAGAATGTCGCAAAACCACGGGATGTTCTGACACTCTGACAAATCGGGATTTTCGAAGAGAGAGGAAAGATGTAAATATATATCCAATCCGGCCCATTGACCCCGCAGGACGGACGCCAGGTCCTCCCGGGGATGTCACGGACACCCGACGGATGCCGCCGGCGGCCCGGACTCCCCCCGCCGTGTCCTGCATCATCCGGCGGCATCATGCCCAACCAATCAAAACCGTACAGACTGGCGCACGACTTGGTTTCCACCCTCTCCTTTCGTCGGCAAAGCCTTCGTGCCCGCCCTGGCCTGGTTCCACCATCCCATACTCCTAAAGAGAGAAAAAGGCTGATTTCCTTGCCAAAGTCCCGCTTTTTCCTTATCTTTGCCACGAATTCATTCTTCGTGCTACAAAATACATCCAAAACCATGGCTGAACTCAAAGACAGATACATCA
>CAZVWX010000294.1:0-2722 GCA_964631105.1 uncultured Prevotella sp.
CGACTCCTGCGGGACTCTCGGCACTGGAATCAGTGATACTTACAGACAAACCATAGGGTCACTGAGCGGAGGCGGAAGCAACAACGGAGGCGGAAAGTCAACCGGGAAATAGGCATGCCGGCAACCAAGCCAAGTCGTAATCCTAGATAAAAGTAGGATGGAAAGACAGCAAAGACCCACAGAACAGCTCAAAGAAAACCACAAAAGATTCAATAACTAATATGAAAAAAAGCATGAACAGAAAGATTTCCTTCCTCGGAGCTCTCGCTCTAGGGACACTGATGCTCACCTCGTGTGGCGGTGGCAAGTCGGTCGTCATCGACTACTCCGTGCCCGAGGAGCAGGGACTGAACATCCAGAAGATTACCGACGAGAACACCAACACCGTGCTTGGCGCTGTGACAACAACGCGTGTACTCGACTTCACCCTGTCGCAATGGGGCGGATGCCGCGACGCCAAGTTCTTCTGGAGCACGCCGCACCTGCTCGCCCTGTCGCCCAACGGCTCTGAGCTGGCCTACCTGAACCGCGCCAACCGCCAGGACAACATCATGGTGAGAAAGACCACGTCGGTGGGCGCCGCCACGCAGCGCACCTTCCGCGACATCAATGACTTCAGCTGGGGCGCCGACGACAACCTCTATTTTGCTGACGGCACCGACGGCAGCAACTCGCAGATTGGCACCACCAACGCCCACTCGGGCAGCATCATCCGCCAGCTGACCAACAACAACCGCGACTACAGCCCCGTGATGTCGTCCGACGGCAAGCTGCTGCTCTTCACCCGCAGCGACCGCACCGGCCCCACCATCTGGTCGCTGAACCTGGAAGACAACGCCCTCACCTCGTGCGCCCGCGGCTACAACCCCTGCTTCATCGGCAAGTCGAAGGACGAGTTCCTGTGCGTGCGCAACTCCACGTCGGGCACCAGCGAGATTTGGCGCGTGAACTATGTGAAGGGCCAGGAGACGCTCCTGCTGTCCGACAAGAACCGCGGATTCTCCAATCCCGCCATCTCGCCCGACGGCCAGTGGATTCTCGTGGAAGGCAACAGCAAGTCGGCCCAGAGCAAGAAGCAGAACCTAGACATCTTTGCCATCAAGATTGACGGGTCCAACTTCACCCAGATTACCTATCACGCAGCAACCGACTGCTGCCCCACGTGGTCGTCCGATGGCAAGTACATCTACTTCCTCTCGACGCGCGGCAGCAAGAACGAAAGCTACAACGTCTGGCGCATGCGCTTCGCCCTCTAGGCGGGCGGCACGACAGCCAAGGCAATTCCAAAACAACAGCAGCGCACGGCAAATCGGCAACGATTCTCGCCGTGCGCTTTTTCGTGCCCGGCGGAGCGCCCCCGTGGGGTGCGCCTTCCATGTACGGGCCACTTCCCCTATTGCGGGGCGTTTCCCCCTATTGCGGGGCGTTTCTCTATGTCACGGCGTTGCTTTTGTCCACTTGCAGGAGCCGTGCCTTGTGCCGGCCCGCACGCCCGGCAAGGATGTTCGAATGCCCGATGCATATTGCGAATGCCCAATGCATGTCACCCATGTTCCTCACGAAACCGGCGGGGGCTGTGTCATACGGCGGTGCAACGTTGGGGCGTACAAAACGCCGTTCCGTCGTTGCGGGCCGGCACAAGGCACGGCCCCTGCACGTGGGCACGATGCAGCGGCATGTGGGGCACGACGCAGCGGCACGTGGGGGCATGGCATGCAATCATCCATTCCCCCCTGGAAAAATTGCACAGGCGCACGCCGGGGTATGAGGAATCATCGGCGCAACGGAAGCCAACGAGGGAGGGGGCGTGGCCGGAATCGCTTCCGGGCACGCCCCCTCCCTCGTTTCCTGTTCCGGCGGCGGAAGAGTCCGCCATGCCGTTATTGCGCCGTGCTCTCCTCCGGGGCCTTGTCGATGAGGTCCATAAACTGGTCGAGCTTCGGCGTGATGATGATTTGCGTGCGGCGGTTGCGCTGCTTGCCCACCTCGGTGTCGTTGGTGGCGATGGGGTTGTACTCGCCGCGGCCGCCGGCGGTGAGGCGCTTGGGGTCGACGCCGTAGTGCTCCTGCAGATACTGCACCACCGACGAAGCCCTCAGGGCCGAGAGGTCCCAGTTGTTGCGGATGTTCTTCATCTTCTCGCTCTGCGTCTTCACCGGCACGTTGTCGGTGTTGCCCTCAATCAGCACGTCGTAGTCCTTGTAGTCCATGATGATTTTGGCAATCTTGCTCAGCGTCTCCTCGGCGCGCTCGTTGATTTCATACGACCCGCTCTTGTAGAGCATGTTGTCGGCCAGCGAGATGTAGACCACGCCCTTGAGCACCTGTATGTCGACCTCCTTCATCTCCTCCTTGCTCAGCGAGCGCGTCAGGTTGTTGGTCAGCACCATGTTGAGCGAGTCGCTCTTGCTCTTCACCTCCACGAGGTGGCGTATGTACTGGTTCGACTCGTTGATTTGGTCGACGAGCTTCGAGATGTTCACATTGTTCGAGCTGGCGTTGTTCAGGCTCTTGTCGAGTGCGCTTTGCAGCGAGGCGTAGTCCTTCTTCTGCTGGGCCAGCTGGTCCTCCAGCGACGACACGCGGGCGTTGGCGGCCGCGAGCTGCTCCTTCGAGCTCTGATAGTTGGCGGTCAGGCTTCTGTTCTCGGCCTGGCATGCCTCCAGGTCTTTCTTGCTGGCGCAGCTTCCCAGCACCAGGGCTCCGGCCACGAGGGTGAGGA
>CAZVWX010000295.1:0-2704 GCA_964631105.1 uncultured Prevotella sp.
CGGCGGCCGGCGAGCTGATGCTCTCGCGCTCCAGAGCCTTCTCCAGGGCCCGGCGCTTGCCCAGCTCGCAGGCCGCGAGGATGGTGATGGCCTTGGCGGGCCCGATGCCGTCGTAGGCCGTCAGGTCGTGTATGGAGAGCTTCCCCAGGGTGGACAGGTTGTTCTTGCAGTCGCTCAGCACCGTCTTCATCAGTTCCACGGCCGACATCTTCGTCGAGCCCGAGCCGATGAGGATGGCCAGCAGCTCGGCGTTGGAGAGGCTTGCGGGTCCCATGGCTGCCAGCTTCTCGCGCGGGCGGTCCTCCTCGGCCCATTGGTTGATGGCCAGGTGTCCGCTCATTTGTAGAAGGTTTTGGTGTAGGCCTCGAACTCGCCCTTGCCCTTGACGCACCTGCGCCACCAGGCCTTGAGGAATCCGCATCCGTAGCCGGTGAGCTGCGTGAAGGCGGCCGCCACGCTGAGCAGCCCTATCTTGAGGCTCCTGTTGCGGAGCGCCGCGTCGGCAAAGATGAGGAGGCTGTAGAGCAGCAGGGGCGCGAGCCCCACCTCCATGCAGGCAAATCCGAAGGCCTGCTGCATGTGGCTGGCTCCCAGGGCGAAGTAGGCCAGGCCGAGGCAGGCCAGCAGCACCAGCAGGGCCGCGCCCACGGTGAACGCGGCGGGCAGCAGGTGGACCAGCTTCAGGCTTTCGGGGTGCTTCTTGTAGAGGTTGATGCGGGCGATGCCGCTGTTGAAGACTTGCCGCCAGAACTTGCGGAAGTCGGTGCGCCGCTTGTGCCACACCCACGCCTCGGGGAACAGGCGGCAGCGGCACCCGGCCTTGAGGATGCGGATGCTGAAGTCGATGTCCTCGCCGAAGCGCATCTTGGAGAATCCGCCCAGGCGGAGGTAGACGTCGCGGCGCACGCCCATGTTGAACGAGCGCGGGTAGAACTTGTCGAGCTTCTTCTTGCCGCCGCGTATGCCGCCGGTGGTGAAGAACGAGGTCATGCTGTATGAGATGGCCTTCTGCGTGGGCGTGAAGGAGTCGTTGGCGCGGTCGGGGCCGCCGAAGGCCTCGCAGGGCTCGCGGTCGAGCTCCGCGGCCACGTGGCCGAGGTAGCCGGGCGGCAGCACCACGTCGCTGTCCAGGATGATGAGGTAGTCGCCCTTGGCGCGCGCGGCCCCGTAGTTGCGGCTCTGCCCCGGCCCGCTGTTGGGCTTGGCCAGGTAGTGCAGGTCGAGGCGGCCGTCGTATCTCGCGCACACGTCGCGGCAGGGGCGCGTGCTGCCGTCCTCGACCACGACGACCTCGAAGTCCTTCACGCTCTGGTTGCAGAGCGAGGCCAGGAGCTCGTCCACCTCGTCGGGGCGGTTGAAGACGGGAACGACGACCGAGAACCTCATGTCACTTCCCCTCGTTGACGCGGCTCAGGTAGCTGCCGTCGCGCGTGTCCACCAGGATGGTCTCGCCCTCGTTGATGAAGAGGGGCACGCGGATTTCCACGCCCGTCTCCAGCGTGGCGGGCTTCGTGGCGTTGGTGGCGGTGTTGCCCTTCACGCCGGGGTCGCTCTTCACCACCTTCAGCTGCGTCTTCACCGGCATCTCGGCCGAGAGGATGGTGCCGTCGCTGGTGTCGGTCTGCACGTCGACCACGTCGCCCTCCTTCATGAAGTCGGCCCCCGTAATCTGCTCCTTGGCGATGGGAATCTGCTCGTAGGTCTCCTGGTTCATGAAGATGTATCCCGTGGGGTCCTCGTAGAGGTACTGGTAGGGCCTGTGCTCCACGCGCACGTCGTCGAGCTTGAAGCCCACCTGGAAGGTGCGCTCCAGCACGCGTCCGTCGCTCACGTTCTTCAGCTTTGTGTTCATCACGGTGTTGCCCTTGCCCGGCTTGCGGTGCTGGAAGTCGATGCAGCGCCAAATGCCCCCATCCATGCGGATGCAGGTCCCGATTTTGATTTCCTGTGAATTGATCATTTTGTTCTGTCTTGAGTGTGTATGTCCTTTGTCTTGCCGTAAGGCCTTGGCTGGCCCTTGTGCCGGCCAAGGCGGTGCAAAGGTACTCCAAAATCGGCAATCCGCAAAGGAAATGTGGGAAAAAACTATAAATAGCGGCTCAAAAACGGCGAAAAGCTTTGTTAATTCGAAAATAATGAGTAATTTTGCAGCCCAAAGTGGAGCCGCCCGGCCCCATGGCTTGTGAACAGAAACAAATAAACAATACATCAAAGCAATGAAAAGAACATTCCAGCCCCACAACCGCCGCCGTGTGAACAAGCATGGTTTCCGCGAGCGCATGTCGACAAAGAACGGCCGCCGCGTGCTGGCCAGCCGCCGCGCCCATGGCCGCAAGAAGCTCACGGTGAGCGACGAGCACCACGGCAAGTAGGCGTCGCCGGCGGCCGCGCGGCCGCCGTGCGCATTTTTCCGGCGAGGAAGAGGCCTGACGCGAATCGGGGCATCTTCCTTTTTTTGTGCCCCGGCGCGGCCGCCGGGGCGTGGTTCGATGGAAAAAACATGCGGGCGTGCATGCCCCTCTCGTGTTTCATGTTCACCTTGGCCCGAGAAACTTGTTCCCGTTGAGGTGTATCAGATGGTCAGGCATGTCCGCTATCCATACCTCTGTTTCCCAAGCAAGTCGCTCAGAAAAGCGTTTGTACCTTCTGACGCCGAGGACTGCAGTGTTGCCCATCTTGCCGCTCTTCACCTTGCTGGTCATTC
>CAZVWX010000296.1:0-2695 GCA_964631105.1 uncultured Prevotella sp.
GCCGTCGTCATGGCCGGCACCTACACCGGATTCTGAGCCGCCCCGCAGGCGGGCGCCCGCCGGAAGGCGGGAAAAGGGTGACCATGCAAGCGGACAGGCCTTGCTCATCATCATGCGAGGCCGGCTTGCATGGCCAACCTATCGGAGATGAATCCGAAGAACGGCCTTCTTGCAAAGTGCCCGTTGATTTTTCAAGCTGGCAAAAGACCTTTTGCCAAGTAGCTTTTCATCATTCGCTGCCTGGCAAAAGACCTTTTGCTATAGGATTACAACATCGTGAGCAGCCTTGCCGCCCCGCCGGAACGGCGCTGAAGGGCAAGAAGAAGCCCCTTCCGGGGAGCTTACTTCTTGTCGTAGGCGTGGGCGGGATAGTCGACGGTGTAGTGCAGGCCGCGGCTCTCCTTGCGCTCGATGGCCATGCGGGTGATGAGATAGCCCACGTTGATCATGTTGCGCAGCTCGCAAAGGTCGCGGCTCACCTTCACCCGCTTGAAGAGACTCTCGGTCTCCTCGTAGAGCAAGTCCAGTCGGTCCCAGGCTCGCTTCAGCCTGAGGTCGCTGCGCACGATGCCCACATAGTTCGACATCACCTCGCCCACCTCCTTGTTGGCCTGTGTGATGAGCACGTGCTCCTCGTTGGTGAGCGTTCCGTCGTCGTTCCAGTCGGGCACCTGCGTGTTGAAGTCGTAGTCGGCCACGTGCTCCAGGCTGTGGCGTGCGGCGGCGTCGGCGTAGACCACGGCCTCGATGAGCGAGTTGCTGGCCAGGCGGTTGCCGCCGTGGAGCCCCGTACACGAGCATTCGCCGAGTGCGTAGAGCCGCTCGATGCTCGAGCATCCGTTCAGGTCGACCTTGATGCCTCCGCACATGTAGTGTGCTGCGGGCCTCACGGGAATCATCTCGCGCGTGATGTCGATGCCGATGCTCATGCACTTGGCGTAGATGTTGGGGAAGTGGCGGCGCGTCTCGCCGGCGTCCTTGTGTGTGACGTCGAGGAAGACGTGGTCGATGCCATTGCGTTTCATCTCGTTGTCGATGGCGCGGGCCACGATGTCGCGCGGCGCCAGCGACCCCCGCTCGTCGTATTTCTCCATGAACGCCTCGCCGTCGGGCAGCCTCAGGATGCCGCCGTAGCCGCGCATGGCCTCGGTGATGAGGTAGGCGGGGTGCGTCTCGCCGGGGTGATAGAGCGAGGTGGGGTGGAACTGCACGAACTCCATGTCCTTCACCGTGCCCTTGGCGCGGTAGACCATGGCCTCGCCGTCGCCGGTGGCGATGACGGGGTTGGTGGTGGTCTGGTAGACGGCGCCGCATCCGCCCGTGCACATCACGGTGACCTTGCTCAGATAGGTGTCCACCTTCTGCGTCTCGGGATTGAGCACGTAGGCCCCGTAGCAGTATATATAAGGTGTGCGTCGCGTGACGCGCGCGCCCAGGTGGTGCTGCGTGATGATTTCCACGGCGAAGTGGTTCTCCTTCACCTCGATGTCGGGGTTGGCGCGCACGGCGGCCATCAGGGCCCGCTGGATTTCGGCCCCGGTGTCGTCGGCGTGGTGGAGGATGCGGAACTCAGAGTGGCCGCCCTCGCGGTGCAGGTCGTAGCGCCCGTCCTGCATCTTGTCGAAGTGGGTGCCCCACTCCACGAGCTCCCTGATTTGCGAGGGGGCCCGCGTCACCACCTGCCTCACGGCGCCGGTGTCGTTGATGTAGTCGCCGGCCACGATGGTGTCGTGGATGTGCTTCTCGAAGTTGTCCACCTCCAGGTTGGTCACCGAGGCCACGCCGCCCTGCGCGAACGAGGTGTTGGCCTCGTCGAGGCTGGTCTTGCAAATCATGCACACCTTGCCTTTCTTCTCCCGGGCCACCTTCAGGGCATAGCTCATCCCGGCGATTCCCGCCCCGATGATGAGGAAATCATACTTGTACGTCATAGCATCTGTTTGTGTATTACGGATGCAAAAGTAACAAATTCTTGGAATATTCGTGCACGCGGCGTATCTTTTTTTCCCTGCACGCGGGCAAGGGGGGACGTGCGCCCCCGCCCCGCGCCCCCGCCCGAGGCACGAAAAAGGGGCTGCCCCCAAGCCGGAGGCAGCCCCTTTTTCTTTCGTTGTATACTCTAAAATAAAAATCTTCCTTTCCGAAACGGAATGGCCGAGGGGCCTTTTACTTGCCCTCCACCATGCGGTCCATTGCGATTGCAAGAGCCGAAGCTGTTACAAAAAGACCGGCGGCGATTGCCATGAATGTGAATGTTGTCATAATTGTAATCCTTTCTTTTTGTTATACCTGTTATCTTTTTACCGCTGCAAAGATACACACTTCCGGCCGTGCGTGCAAGCATTCCGGCCTCCGGACCCGATTTCGGCCCGTTTTCTTGATGTTCGTCAAGTGTAAGGGCTACACTCATGATATTTCTGCGCCCGACATACAATAATCGGCCCGAGGCCGCGTTTATAAGATGTATATACGCCACAAACCGACTTATGATAGAATACATCAAGGGCGAGCTGGCCGAGCTCACCCCCGCCTTGGCCGTCATCGAGGCGGGGGGCGTGGGCTATGCGCTCAACATCTCGCTCAACACCTATACCGCCCTGCAGGGCAAGAAAGCCGCGCGGCTCTACGTGCACGAGGTGCTCGTGGCCGGCGGCCGCGACGACTCGTTCACGCTCTTCGGCTTCGCCACGCGCCA
>CAZVWX010000297.1:0-2648 GCA_964631105.1 uncultured Prevotella sp.
TTGCGTCGCTCCACGATGCCCGCCACCTGGCCGAGCCTCCTTTCGGCCTCCTCCTTCTTGGCCTGTTCGCGTTGCTTGGAATCCACGTCCATGAAGGGCAGCCCCACGTAGCTCTCGGGCATGATGAGCGAGAAGGCCGCATCCATCTGCGTGATGCCCAGCCGGGCTAGTGACTCGTTTCCGGCGATGTCGCTGGCGAAATATTCGTCGATGGCAAGTCCCGTGTCGTCGCCTGCCGTGACCAGACAATAGGCGTAGGGCCTTTCGGGTGCACGACCTCCGCCGCCAGGCTCTTCCCCCGTGAGCTCCAGCTCCCTGACGAAGGCTCTGACCAGCAGGGGCGGCCTCCATCCGTGTATGGGAAAAGCGAAGCCCACCCGCTCGTGAGCGCCGAGCGTGAAATGGCAGTCGCCGCCGACGGCGCCGGCCATGTCCACCAGGCTTTCGCCCAGCCTGGCCGCCAGGGTTCGTGCGGCCCACCGCGTGTTGCCCGTAGCCGAGAAGTAGAAGAGCATTCCCCGGGCCTTATTTCCCCGTCGCCTTCGCCTCGGTCATGTTGCCCTCCACGTAGAGGCGCACCATTTCCACCTTGCCGTTGCTCCTCACGGTGACGGTCTTCTTGAAGTGTCCCGGCCATTTCCCCTTGCCGTTGTAGGTCACCACGACGCTCCCCTTCTGTCCTGGGGCGATGGGCTTTTGCGTGTATTTGGGCACGGTGCATCCGCACGAAGCCACCGCCTGGTTGATGACGAGGGGCTTGTCGCCGGTGTTCGTGAAGGTGAAGGTAGCCGTTTGCACGGGGTCCGACTCGCTGAATGTGCCAAAGTCGTATGAGAGCTTGTCGAACTTGATTTCCGCCTGTGCCGAGGCCGCCAGTGTGGCGGCCGTCATCAGCAGGGCCATTAGCATTTTCTTCATGGCTGAAATCCTTTCTCCTGATTTTATTTATTTTATCAATTTATAATATTCCGTGGCTCCCAGCAGGAAGCAGCCGGTGCCGAAGTCCTCGAAATCGGGCACGTGGGTGAAGTTCACGGGCTGAGAGTCGGACGGTTGCTTGCCCGTGCCCTGGATGTAGCCCAGGAATCCGTCGGCGTGTACGCCCGAGCGCATGGCCGTCCAGGCCTTGTCGACCACAGGGCGGTACACCTTCTCCTTCAGGATGCCGTTGCGCAGCCCCCATGCCATGCCGTAGACGAAGAGCGATGTCCCGGTGAGCTCCTTGCCCCCGAAGGTGGCGGGTGAGACGAGGCTTACGTTCCAGCTCCCGTCCTCGCGCTGGCAGGTGACGAGCGCCTTGCTCATGGCCACGAAGTCTTTCTTCAGTTCCTTGTAGTAGGGGTCCTTCTTGTCGAGCGTGCTCATGACGCGCACCAGTGCGGCGTACACCCATCCGTCGCCCCTCGACCAGTAGCAGTCGTTGCCGTCGGCCTCCTTGTAGGGCGGCACGAAGTCGGCGTCGCGCCACCAGAACCCGTTTTTCCGGTTGTAGAGTCCGCCGCCGCACTCGTTCCGGGTCCAGCGGTACATGCGCATGGCGTGGTCGATGTAGTCACGGTCGCCCGTAATCTCCGTTGCCATGGCGTAGATGGGCATGGCCATCTGTATGGCGTCAATCCACGTCCAATAGCCCAGCTTTCCCGATTCCATCTGGCTTTTCAGATTGGCCAGCGTGGGCCCGGCCTTGCTCTGGTCGTTCTTTCCCGTCTGCACGTACCTCGTCAGGTAGACCTGCCCGCAGCACTGGTCGTCGGCGTTGGTGGTGTTGGCACTCGAGCGTGGGGCCCATTTGTGGAAGTCGGCCCACCGGTCGGTGTATTCCGCATAGCGCGGGTCGGCGTCGATGGCGTAGAGGGCCATGAGCCCCTCGTAGTACACCGAGCGTGTCCACAAGTTGCTGCTGCGCACCTTTTTCACGAAGGTGGGCTGGGTGGGGTCGGCGTATTTCGCCATGAAGTAGTTGTTCACGCGGCGTGCGGTGCCGAGCACGTCGTCGGCGGTTTGGGCCGCCATGGGGAGCGCGAGGAGCATCGCGAGTGCAAGAATTGCGGTTTTCTTCATTTTGGAGACGATATAGTTTTCTTGTTTCCAGCCCACAACGATTCGTCCGGGGCGGGTTGTCTTTGCAAAGATACGACAAAGGCGGCATTTGGCAAAATGTTGGCGCAACATTTTCTCCTTTTGTGCATTTTTTAAGGGGCATAAGATAAAGTCCGTGGGTTTAGGTGGTGCTGCCTAACCCCAAAACCGTTGCCCCGCGGTACATAAAGAATGCCGCATCCCAGTCGCCTTTCAACTCCGCCCTTACCCCTCTCTTGCTCTGTTATGTTTTTTTGCCAACGCAACGGCTGCGTCAACCATCAACGCGACTAAGCCGAAAACGTATCAACTCAATAAAAAGTAATGTTCAACCGGGTCAACCTGCATTAAAAATAAGGCTCGAAGTAGTCAACCTAAAGCGTTGAACTACACCGGATAGAATCGTACCAGGCCTTGGTAACGTGCGTACCAGGCCTTGGTAACGTGTGTACCAGGCCTTGGTAACGTGTGTACCAGGCCTTGGTAACGTGTGTACCAGGCCTTGGTAACGTGTGTACCAGGCCTTGGTAACGTGTGTACCAGGCCTTGGTAACGTGTGTACCAGGCCT
>CAZVWX010000298.1:0-2633 GCA_964631105.1 uncultured Prevotella sp.
CTGCCACAGCGACGAGTTCCCATCGCCCGTGAAGCGGCCGGCCTACAGCGTGCTCGACAAGACCAAAATCAAGGAAACCTTTGGCATCCGCATCCCCTATTGGGTGGACTCCCTGCGGAAGTGCCTGGACAACATGCATGCAGAATGAACGAAGTGCAACGCAGGCGGACTTTCGCCATCATCTCGCACCCCGATGCGGGAAAAACCACGCTGACCGAGAAGTTCCTGCTCTTCGGCGGACAAATCCAGGTGGCGGGGGCTGTGAAGAACAACAAGATTCGCAAGACGGCCACGTCGGACTGGATGGACATCGAGAAGCAGCGCGGCATATCGGTGTCCACTTCGGTCATGGAGTTCGACTATCTGCCCGAGGGCATGAGCGGCGAGCCTTACAAGGTGAACATCCTCGACACCCCGGGTCACCAGGACTTCGCCGAGGACACCTACCGCACGCTGACGGCCGTGGACAGCGCCATCATCGTGGTGGACAGCGCAAAGGGCGTGGAGGCGCAGACCAGAAAACTCATGGAGGTGTGCCGGATGAGGAAGACGCCGGTCATCATCTTCGTCAACAAGATGGACCGCGAGGGACGCGACCCTTTCGACTTGCTCGACGAGCTGGAGCAGGAACTGCACATCGGCGTCAGGCCGCTCTCGTGGCCCATCGGGCAGGGCATGAAGTTCCGCGGCGTGTACAACATCTATGAGCAGCAGCTCAACCTCTTCACCCCCAACAAGCAGCGGGTGACCGAGAAGGTGGCTGTCGACATCCAGTCCGTCGACCTGGAACGGCACGTGGGCGAGCAGGAGGCCGCACGCCTGCGCGACGACTTGGAGCTCGTCGGCGGCGTCTATCCCGCGTTCGACGTCGCCGCCTATCGTGACGGCGAGGCGGCTCCCGTCTTCTTCGGGTCGGCGCTCAACAACTTCGGCGTGGAGGAATTGCTCAACTGCTTTGTCGAGATAGCCCCCAGTCCGCGGCCCGTCATGGCCGAGGAGCGCCTGGTCAGGCCCGAGGAGCCCAAGTTCACAGGCTTCATCTTCAAAATCACGGCCAACATCGACCCCAACCACCGGTCGTGCATCGCCTTCTGCAAGGTGTGCTCGGGGCGCTTCGTGCGCAACGCGCCCTACCGCCACATCCGGTTGGACAAGACCGTGCGCTTCTCGTCGCCCACACAGTTCATGGCCCAGCGCAAGAGCACCGTCGACGAGGCGTGGGCGGGCGACATCGTCGGACTGCCCGACAACGGCATCTTCAAAATCGGCGACACGCTCACCGAGGGCGAGGAGCTCCACTTCCGGGGACTGCCGTCGTTCTCGCCGGAGCTGTTCAAGTATATTGAAAACGACGACCCGATGAAGTCCAAGCAGTTCCAGAAAGGCATCGAGCAGCTCATGAACGAGGGCGTGGCCCAGCTCTTCGTCAACCAGTTCAACAACCGGCGCATCGTCGGCACCGTGGGGCAGCTGCAGTTCGAGGTCATACAGTACCGTCTCGAGCATGAGTACAACGCCAAGTGCCGTTGGGAGCCCGTCCACCTCTACAAGGCGTGCTGGATAGAGGCCGACAGCGACGACGAGCTGGAGAACTTCAAGAAACGGAAATACCAGTATATGGCCAAGGACACCGAGGGGCGCGATGTCTTCCTGGCCGACTCCAGCTACGTGCTGAGCATGGCGCAGCAGGACTTCACCCACATCAAGTTCCACTTCACAAGCGAGTTCTGAGCATACCCTTTCATCATGCAGACGGAGTTGAGAACAATCGAAAACACCGTGGCCGCCGCCCCCGTTCCCGGCGACAGCACGCCTTGGTATGCCGTCAGGCTCTACACGATGCGCATCTATGAGGTTGACGACTATTTCCGCCAGCAGGGCTTCTTCACCTTCATACCCCAGCAGTACGACGTGTGGGTCGACCGCGAGGGAAAGCGGCGGCGCGAGCTGAAGCCTGTGGTGAGAAACCTGCTGTTCGTGAAAGACTCCACCGGCCTGCAGGCTCTGAAGGAGGCCGTGCTCACCGACCAGTACAAAATGGCGCTGGTGAAGTCGTCGCGACTGGCCACCGAGCCCGCACGCATCAGCGCCCACGAGATGCGCGAGTTCATCATGATGTGCAACCCCGAAATCACCATGAAGCTCTACGTCTCGGAAGAAGAGGCCAGGCTGAAGGCCGGCGACATGGTCACCGTGCACCACGGTCCGCTGAAGGGGCTCACAGGCCGGCTCGTCAGAAAGAGCAAGAAGTACTACCTGCTCAAGGAGATGCCCGGCATCGGCGTCATGCTCAAGGTCAGCAAATGGTGCTGCGCCCCGCTCCAGCCTTGACCGGCGCAAGCATTTGTACTTTTGGCAAATCACTCCACCGGACATGGATGACTACCTGTCGACCTTCCATTAAGAAAGCCTTCTTATTTGGCTTCGCTTGGTTCCACAATCCCATACTTTTGGCGAAGTTCCTCTCGACGAAACTTGCCAGGACACAAGAAAATGGGTGCGGGGCCTGGGAGACTGGCGTTGCTCGTCACCAAGGGAAGCCGGCTTGCATTGTCAACTATTCTCCCATCGATTCGGGGAACGGCCTTCTTGCAATGTGTAAGCGGCCTTCTTGGCATCGAAGAAGGCCGTTC
>CAZVWX010000299.1:0-2626 GCA_964631105.1 uncultured Prevotella sp.
CGCCATGGCCGAGCTGGAGCAGCAATACAAGGAGATGGTGGAGGACGGCAAGGTGAGCACCGTCAACAAGTTCCCCCACCAGCTGGCCTACAACGTCATTCCGCAGATTGACAAGATGACGCCCAACGACTACACGAAGGAGGAGATGAAGATGTACAACGAGACGCGGAAAATCATGCACAGCGACGTGCGCACCTCGGCGACGTGCGTGCGCGTGTCGTCGCTGCGGTCGCACTCGGAGAGCGTGTGGTTCCAGACGGAGCGCCCGCTCACGGTCGACGAGATTCGCCGGGCCCTGGCGGACGCACCGGGCGTGTCGCTCGTCGACGACCCCCAGAACTATGTCTACCCGATGCCGCTGGAGAGCGCTGGCAAGGATGATGTCTACGTGGGCCGCATCCGCAAAGACCTGGCCGACGACAACAGCAACACGCTTTGGCTGACGGGCGACCAGATTCGCAAGGGTGCGGCGCTGAACGCCGTCCAGATTGCCGAATACCTGGTAAAGGTGGGCAGCGTGAAGTGACGCGGCGCCCCGCGTGAGGGGGCGCCGCCCCACCCTACGCGTGGATGGTGATGACGTACTCGCTCATGAAACTGGCACCGGGGAGGAGCCGGTTCATGAGGTATTTGTCGCGGAAGTCGCCATCGTACTCCGCCCAGTCGTGAATGCCGTACCACGGCTCGATGCACACAAAGGGTGCATGCTTGCCCGCGGGGCTCCAGATGCCCACGGCGGGCGACTTGATGTCGAGCGACACCACGGGCTTGTCGGAGCCGTCGAGCAGTTCGATGTGGCGCAGCTGGCTTTGGTCGAAGATGACGGCGTCGTCAGCAAAGGTGTCCTCGGTGAAGTTCCACAGCCCTTGGTCGGTGCTCACCGGGTGATGCCCCTTGGCGAGGCAACCGCCCACGTTGCCGTAGAGCCGTTGCGGGGCGGGGTTGTCCAGGCGCAGCCGCCCGCGGAGCGGCTCACCCTTGCGTGCGCCGGGGACGAGGAAGGCGGGGTGCCCGCCGATTTGGAAGAAGATGGTTTGCGTGTCGGTGTTCTCCACGTGCCACACCACGTGGATGCGGTTGCCCTCAAGCCGGTAGCTGATGGCCAGGTTGAAGTGATAGGGATAGTCGCGCAGCGTCTCGGGCGAGTCGGCAAGGGCGAAGGTGACGCGCGTGCCATTGTTGGAGAGCAGCTTGAAGTCGGTGTCGCGGGCGAACCCGTGGCGGCCTAGGTGATATTCCTTGCCGCCGATGCGGTAGGTGTCGTTCCATAGTCCGCACACGATGGGGAAGAGGATGGGCGAATGGCGGTTCCAGTAGGCGGGGTCACCGTCCCAGAGGTATTCGTGCCCGCGGGCATCCCTGATGCTTTGCAGTTCGGCACCGTGCTCAGACACGGTGAGTGTGAGTTGTGAGTTTTTGATTTGTTCCATATCTGCTTAGGTTTTCTGTTGGTCAATACATTGTTGCTGCAAAGATAGTGCAAACCGAAGACAATACAAAATGAATGCGATTCTTTTTGTGTTGTCTTCGGTTTGCAGTACCTATCATTAAGAAAGGCATCTTATTTGGCTTCGCTTGGTTCCACAATCCCATACTTTTGATAAGGTACGCTGCGCCTCAACAATAAAAATGAACGGGGTTCATTTTGTATTGTCTTCGGTTTGCAGTACCTTTGCAGCGGAAATCAAAAACGTACAACGCATGTCAACATTAACCTTATTTATTGTAGCCGCATTCGTGACAGGCTATCTTTTCATTGCGCTGGAGAGCGTCACCAAAGTGAACAAGGCCGCCGTGGCCCTGCTCATGTTCGTGGTCTGCTGGACGCTCTACATGTGCGACCCCGCCCCCTTCGTGCAACTCATGCATCCCGACTACCATGGCGGCGCGTCGGGGCTGTCCAACTTCGTCAATGGCATCATCGAGGGCCATCTGGGCAGCACGTCGACAACGCTCTTCTTCCTCATGGGAGCCATGACCATCGTCGAGGTGGTCGACCAGAACGGCGGGTTCGACTGGGTGCGCCGCGTCATGGCCACCCGGAGCAAGCGCGCCCTGCTGTGGAAGATTGCCTTCATGACCTTCTTCCTCTCGGCCATCCTCGACAACCTCACCACAAGCATCGTGATGATCATGATTCTCCGGAAGCTCGTGCAGTCGCACAAGGACCGCATCATCTATGCCTCGCTCGTCATCATCGCCGCCAACAGCGGCGGGGCGTTCTCGCCCATCGGCGACGTCACCACCATCATGCTGTGGAACAAGAACCTGATTACGGCGGCGGGCGTCATCTCCGAAATCTTCATCCCCTCGGTGGTCTCGCTCGTCATTCCGGCCCTCATCCTCCAAACCCAGCTCAGCGGCTCGCTGGAGCACGGCGAGATGCAGTCGTCGGCTCTGGCCCCAGACGCGAGCACCGAGCTGCTCGAGCTCGGCAGCGGCCAGCGCAAGGCCGTGTTCGTCATCGGCGTGGGCGGACTGATGTTCGTTCCCGTGTTCAAGTCCATCACCCACCTGCCTCCCTTCGTGGGCATCCTGCTCGTGCTGGGCGTGCTCTGGACGGTCACCGAAATCTTCTACCGCGGCCAGCGGAAGTATTCCGGCCAGGGGCAGACCTTCCGCAAGC
>CAZVWX010000300.1:0-2617 GCA_964631105.1 uncultured Prevotella sp.
ACTTCATCTCGAAGACCAAGTCGGCGCTGTTCTACTACCACGACAACCTCACGGGGCTGCGCCGGGGCGGCCGCGACCTGAACGAGTCGAAGGTGAACGCCTGCTACTATGTGGGCGATGAGGTGCCCAGCAACCCCTACTTCAACGACCCCGGCGACAACGGGCAGCGCAACGACGCCCACGTGGTGGAGTATGTCGGCGCGATGAGCGTCATCGACTTTTGCAGCATCCCCGACGACCAGCTCGTGAGCGAGGGCGGCAACGCCCTCAACCCCATCTTCAAGGAGTACGGACTGGCCAACGACAAGCTCTCACTGACGCTCCGCGACTTCGGCCTGCCCACGCGCACGCTGGTGAACAAACCCCTCGTGAAGTTCCACCTGGCCTACCTCTACATCACGCACCAGCTCGCACACGACATCGGCCACGGCTACACGCAGGACAAGCCCGAGCTCACGCGCGGCTTCCTCACCACGAGCTTCCTCACCACCCTGCAGCAGAACTTCTTCGTGGCCTACCGGCAGTGGCTCGTCGAGCTGAAGGGCAACCAGCGGTCGTTCGTGCCCTTCAACCTGGAGGCCGACAAGCCCGCCGAGGCCCTCAACGGCATCGCGCCGAAGTCGGGGCTCTTCAAGTCGCCGCTCGACTTCAAGGCGATGCTCGCCGCCATGAACCGCGCCTCGCAGCAGGCCGGGCGCACGGGCAAATACAACAACCGGCCGGCCTTCAAGCTGGCCGACCTGCTCGACACGACCCTCGATTGGCTCGTCGACGAGAAATTCAACGGAGTGATTTGATTATGTCGAAAATATTATCCTACAACAAGAAGACGACCGGCGAGGGATGGATTACCCTGAACAGCCAGTACAACGCCGACGAGATTGACATGATTGCCGACCCCGACGCGGGGCTCTCGCAGACGCCGCGCACGGCCATCCCCTCGCCCTTCGCCCAGATGGACCTGGTGAAGAACGCCTTCCAGCGCCTCTCCACCCACGCCAACCTGCAGGGCGAGCTCATGGACGAGCGACTCGTGGCCAACGCCCTCGACATCGCCCAACTGTTCTTCAACTTCGGCGAGATGCGCCAGAAGCTGAGAATCGTGGAGTGGAACCGCGCCAACGGGCTGCGCCGCCTCTTGGACGAGCCCCAGCACCGGCTGCTCGGCGAGACGATGGCCATGTATCTGGAGCAGGACAAGGAGGCCTTCAACTTCGACCGCATGGACCGCCTCTTCTTCCTCGTCTATGGCAACCAGGTCATCGGCTCCACGTCGCCCGTGACGCTCTTCATGGCCACGCCCAACGCCGTGGAGAACCTCTTCCCCATTCCTGTGGAGCAGAACGTGAACCTCTTCGACGAGTGGCGCCAGCTCTGGGAGCGTGAGCCGGGCTTCGTGAAATGCCTCTACGCGCTCTTCACCGCCTGGCCCGAGCTGAAGAGCCTCTGCTCGGAGGTGAACCACTACCTCATCACCTGCTTCCCGCTGCTGCCCGCCACGCTGCAGGGCGACATTCTCAAGGACATCGGCAACCCGACGGCGCTCGACCAGGAGGGGGCCGAGAGGGCGCGCGCCTTCCTCGACGCCAATTACGCGCTCATGGACGAGGGCGTGGAGGCCCTCGGCGTGCCCTTCTATGCCCGCCGCCAGGAGGACGTGCAGGCGGCCATCGCCAAGAGCGACTTCATGATGGCGCCCACACACGCCCCCGAGGGCGAGCCGGTGCCGCTGGTGCTGCAAAACCACCTCGGGGCCACGCAGACGGAGCACTTCCGCTACGTATCGGACTACTGGGACGACTCCATCGTCATCACTCCCGCCGACTACGCGCCCGCTCCCGAGAAGCGCGTCCTGCCCGCCACGTCGCACCAGTACCCCTGGCTCACGGCCGACGACTTCTTCCAACCGGTCATCGTGAAGCTCGGCTACACCATCGACCGCGACTGCTTCTTCGACGGAAACCTCTCGGTGGAATCGCGCGATGCCGACGACAAGGACTTCCTCCTGCCGCTGAAGCCCCTCTTCTTCAAGTATTTCGACACAGCCGACCTGTGGGGCACCATCGGCGGGAAGCCCCGCTTCGAGCTGCGCCACAGCCGGACAGGCACCGTCGACTCGGTGCGGGCCATCCTGCGTGTCCCCGTGGCCAAGGCGGGCAAGTTTGTCACCCTGCAACGCACCTATACGGCCTCGGCCGACGGCGACCTGGCCTTCGACGCGGCCAACGACCGCGGCAAGATGGTCACCGTGCCCTTCGCGCTGTCGGTGTTCCCCTTTGTCCACGCCCCGGGCCTGCGGCAATACAACGTGCAGCTCGTCGACCGCGCCCTGGGTCCGCTCCAGGGATGCCGCCTCGCGCTCACCTTCCACCGCGACCGGCAGGCCGCAGCCCTTGAGGCCGCCCCCCGCCAGCGCTCGCTGAAGAGCGAGAAGCGTGTCGGGTCGGCCTATTACAAGGTGACCGACAACTTCGACTACATCGGGGTGCTCCTGACCGGCGAGCGCGGACAGACGCTCGCCACGGGCGTCGTGGCCCCGCGGTGGCCCGAGTATATTCCGGGCAACGACGCCTTCACCTTTGCCGTTGATTTCGGCACGACCAACACACACGTGGAG
>CAZVWX010000301.1:0-2612 GCA_964631105.1 uncultured Prevotella sp.
GGGGCGCGGACAGGAAACCTACGGCGAGGACCCCTACCTCACCACGCGTATGGGGCTGGCCGTGGTGAACGGCCTGCAAGGGCAGCCCTACGACTACGACGGGACACCCTTCCTGAAAACGCAAAACCCCAAATACCTCGCCTCGAAATACTACAAGCTGCTGGCCTGCGCCAAGCACTTCGCCGTGCACAGCGGCCCGGAATGGAACCGACACTCGTTCGACATCGAGAGCCTGCCCGAGCGTGACCTGTGGGAAACCTACCTGCCGGCCTTCCAGAGCCTGGTGCAGCAGGGCAACGTGCGCGAGGTGATGTGCGCCTACCAGCGCATCGACGGCAAGCCCTGCTGCGGCAACGACCGCTACCTGGGGCAAATCCTGCGCGGCGAATGGCACTTCAACGGGCTCGTGGTGAGCGACTGCGGGGCCATCAGCGACTTCTACCGCAAGGGCCACCACGAGGTGGTGGCCACGCCGAGCGAGTCCACGGCCATGGCCATCGGCACGGGCACCGACGTGGAGTGCGGCTCCACCTACAAGTCGCTGCCCGAGGCCGTGCAGAAGGGGCAGGTCAGCATGGCCAAGGTGGACACCTCGGTGGTGAGGCTGCTGAAGGCACGCTTCGAGCTCGGCGACTTCGACTCCGACGAGCTCGTGCCCTGGAAGAGCATCGGCCCCGAGGTCATCGCCTCGCCCGAACACCGGCAGCTGGCCCTCGACATGGCACGCGAGTCGATGACGCTCCTGCAAAACCGAGGCGCACTGCTGCCGCTGGACAAGGGGGCGAGGATTGTGGTGATGGGGCCCAACGCCGCCGACTCGGTGTCGCTCTGGGCCAACTATAACGGGTTCCCCCTCTCCACGACCACCATCCTGGAGGGCGTCGGGCAGAAGGCCGCCAGCGTGACCTACATCGAGGGATGCGGCTACACCCGCAACGAGATTGCCCACAGCTTCTTCGACAAGTTCACCACCGACGGCGGCCAGCGGGGCATGACGGCCACCTACTGGAACAACAAGACCATGAAGGGCGAGCCCGTGGCACAGGTCGTGATGCGCGAGCCCATCAACCAGAGCAACGGCGGCAACACCGTCTTCGCACCGGGCGTCAACCTGGAGGACTTCTCGGCAGCCTATGAGGGCGTGTTCACCCCCGACTCCACCGAGACGCTGAGCGTGGGCCTCACCGCCGACGACATGGGACGCGTCATCATCGACGGCGACACGCTGCTGAACAACTGGAAGGCGCGCGACAGAATCAACGTGGACGCCAAGGACTACAAGTTCGAGAAAGGCAGGAGCTACCGCGTCCGCGTGGAGTACGTGCAGGGCAAGGCCATGGCCATGTGCAAGTTCGACATCATCCGCAAGGGCGAGGCCACGGCCGCACAGCTCGCCGCGCAGGCCAAGGACGCCGACGTGGTGGTGTTTGCCGGCGGACTCTCGCCACGCCTGGAGGGCGAGGAGATGAAGGTGAGCGACCCCGGCTTCCGCGGCGGCGACCGCACCACCATCGAGCTGCCTCAGGCACAGCGCGACGTGCTGGCACAGCTGAAGAAGCTCGGCAAGCGCGTCGTGATGGTGAACCTCTCGGGCGGGGCCGTCGCCCTGGCTCCCGAGACGCAGAGCTGCGACGCCATCCTGCAGGCCTGGTATCCCGGCGAGGCCGGCGGAAAGGCCGTGGCCGACGTGCTCTTCGGCGACTTCAACCCCGAGGGCAAGCTGCCCGTCACCTTCTACCGCAGCGACAGCGACCTGCCCGACTTCCTCGACTACCGCATGGACAACCGCACCTACCGATACTTCAAGGGCGAAGCCCTCTTCCCCTTCGGCTTCGGACTGAGCTACACCACGTTCGACTTCGGACAGCCCAAATACAAGAAAGGTGCGGTCAGCGTGGCGGTGACCAACACCGGGAAGCGCGAGGGCAGGACGGCCGTGGAGGTGTATGTGAAGCGCGTGGCCGACGTCGACGGGCCGCTGAAGTCGCTCCGCGCCTTCACCAAGGTGAGCCTGAAGCCCGGCGAGACCAAGACCGTCACCGTCGACCTGCCCCGCAAGGCGTTCGAGGGCTGGGACGCCGCTACCAACACCATGCGCGTGGTGCCGGGCGACTACCAGGTGTCGGTGGGCTCGTCGAGCCGCGACGCCGACCTGAAAACGGTGCAGGTGAAGATGAAGTGACGCCAGCAGGGTGGGGCGCACGCACCCCCAACTGATGGCAGGGTCGGCATTCCGCCCAACCCGACCTTGTTGACGCAGCCCCGGCCTACCGCCGGGGCTGTGTCGTGCTTTTTATACCTCATGCCGGGGTGTGTCGGGGCGCGTGGGCACCATGCTGCATGTATTCAGCTCCATGGGGGAACCGCATGTGACAGGACACAGCCCCGCCGGCTCTGCGTGTGTGTTTTCATGGGTCTGCATGTGGACTTCCACCCTGATTGGTGTCACAATCATTCCGTTTAGAAGTATATTTACATAATTGCAACCCCTCCCGAAAATTCCGATTTGACGAAAAGTTGGGATATTCCATGTTTTTGTGACGTTCTGTGAGCTCTCTTCCTCGATTTGCTTACGGTTTTGTAAAGATGCGAGAAAAATAGGGGGTCATTTC
>CAZVWX010000302.1:0-2598 GCA_964631105.1 uncultured Prevotella sp.
TTCATGAAAAAGGGCATACCGGCTTTCCAGCGGAAGGCCGGCATACCCGCAGTCCACGATTAGACTGGCGAGCAAGCCCTTACTTGCTCTTATGTCTGTTCTTGCGCAGTCTCTTCTTACGCTTGTGGGTGGCCATCTTGTGCCCCTTCTTTTTCTTTCCGTTTGGCATAATAGTTAAATTTAATAGTATAGTTTGATAATTGTGAATTCGTTCCGGCTTATTCCTCGGTGATGGTGACGTCGCCCTTCATCTGGTCGACGAACGACTTGGCGGGCTTGAAGTTGGGCAGGTCGTGCGCACCAATCTTCATGGAGGTGTTCTTCGAGATGTTGCGTGCTGTCTTGGCGGCGCGGTGCTTGATGTTGAAGCTTCCGAACCCTCGCAGATAGACGTTCTCGCGGCGGTTGAGCAGGCTGTCCTTCACTTCTGCCATGAAAGCCTCGACGACGGCGCCCACCTCTTTCTTCGACATTCCCGTCTTGTCGGAAATGATGTTGATGATTTCTGCTTTGGTCATTGCTATTTCTGTTTTTGTCTTTTGTATTACTGAATCGGTGTGCAAAGATACGAGTTTTTATCGAGAAACAAAAATCTTCATACACTTTTTTAACTATCCGGGCCTAGTTTTCAACTCGTTGTAAGTGAACGACTTCATGTTGGCTCCCCTAGGGCGCGGAATCCGAAAATGGCCGAAAAGTTTGGCTCGTATGGATTTATTTCCTATTTTTGTAGCGTAAAGTGCTATTGACGATGAAAGCATACACCCGCCTGCTCGCCCTGCTGGCATTCCTCTTGCTGCCGGCGGCAGCCTCACGCGCCACCGTGTGGAGCGCCGCCACCGTGCCCGTGCCCTATCTGCACGACTACACCCGCCACGTGGCCGACCCCGACGGCGTGCTTGCGCGAGCCGACCGCGACTCGGCCGACTTCTATCTGGGCCGCCTCGAACAGCAGCTGGGCGTGCAGTCGGTGGTGGTCGTGGCCGACAGCATCGCCGGCGACGACTGCTTCCGCATGGCCCAGGACTTGGGCAACCGCTACGGCGTGGGCACGAAGAAGGACCGCAACGGCCTGGTGGTGGTCATCTCGCTCTCGGCGCGGAAGTACTTCATCGCCCCCGGCAAGGGCCTTGAGGGCGTCCTCACCGACGTCGACTGCGCCCACATCGGGCGCTACTGCCTGGGCCAGGTCATGCGGCAGGAGGGTCCGGGCAAGGCCGTCGTGGCCCTGAGCAAGTCACTATATAATAAGGTGGAGAGCGGCCACACCGGCTTCGCGCCCATCGACGCCCCGGAGGAGTCGCTCACGCCGGCCGACATGGTGATGCTCGTGGTGCTGCTTTTCTGCTTCATCCCGCCCTTTGTCGCCCTGCTGCGCTGGCTCTTCGGCGATTCCGGCCGCGGCCCGGGTTCGGGCTCAGGCGGTGGCGCCTTCACCCTGCCGCCCTTCATCTTCGGCGGCGGGGGGCCGTGGCGCGGCGGCGGGGGCAGTCCCATCGGCGGGAGCTTCGGCGGCGGAAGCTTCGGCGGGGGTGGCGCCGGCGGCGGATGGTAGGCCACGGCGAGCCGATTTCGCCCCGGCGGGCCTCGCTTTTTCCGAAGGAAATGATTACCTTTGCAACAACAAAACCAACACGACATATGAAACAAACCAAGATTGTGGCCTCCATCAGCGACCAGCGCTGCGAGCCCGACTTCATCAGGAGCCTCTTCCTAGCCGGCATGAACGTGGTGCGCATGAACACCGCCCACGCCACCGAGGAGGGCATAAGGAGAATTGTGGCCAACGTCAGGGCGGTGTCGCCCCACATCGGCATCATGATCGACACCAAAGGGCCGGAGGTGCGCACCACCGCCGTGGAGGAGCCGATAGCCTACAAGACGGGCGACGTGGTGAAAATCTTCGGCCGCCCCGAGATGGAAACCTCGCACGACATCATCAACCTGACCTACCCCAACATCACCGAGGACGTGGAAGTGGGCGACGACCTGCTCTTCGACGATGGCGAAATCGACATGAAGGTGATGGAGAACACGGGGCCCATGCTCGTGGCGCGCGTGCAGAACGACGGCGTCCTGGGCTCGCACAAGAGCGTGAACGTGCCCGGCGAGCACATCGACCTGCCCGCCCTCACGCCCAAGGACCGCCACAACATCGAGCTGGCCGTCGAGCTCGACATCGACTTCGTCGCCCACTCCTTCGTGCGCAACGCCGACGACGTGCGGGCCGTGCAGGCCATCCTCGACGAGCGCCACAGCGACATCAAAATCATCTCGAAGATAGAAAACCAGGAGGGCGTGGACAACATCGACGAAATCATCGACGCCTCCTACGGCATCATGGTGGCCCGCGGCGACCTCGGCATCGAGGTGCCCATAGAGCGCATACCCGGCATACAGCGCCGCATCATCCGCAAGTGCATCCAGAAGAAGAAGCCCGTCATCGTGGCCACGCAGATGCTCCACACCATGATTCACAACCCGCGGCCCACACGCGCCGAGGTGACCGACATCGCCAACGCCATCTTCTACCGCACCGACGCGCTCATGCTCAGCGGCGAGACGGCCAGCGGCAAGTACCCCCTGGAGGCCGTGAAG
>CAZVWX010000303.1:0-2575 GCA_964631105.1 uncultured Prevotella sp.
CGCAGCTGCTTGCCCGACGGCCCCAAGGTGGGCAGCGTGAGCCTCAGCCCGCGCGGCGACTGGCGCATGCCGAGCGACACCACGGCAGCGTTGTGGCTGGCCGAGTGCGACTCCATCCCATCCGAAAAACATTGCCTATGACCCACCACCGCCTTCTCCTTCTCCTGACCGCCGTCTGCCTCCTGCCGGTTCTGGCCTTGGCGCAAGTGTCGCCACAATCACCGGCCCAATATCTCGATGCAAGCCGCCGGGCCTTGGCCGCTGGGCAATTCCATACGGCGCAATACTATGCCGACCGTGCCCTGGCCGACTCGTCCACGGCGCGTGAGGCGGCCGAGATTCGCATCCAGTGCATGAGTGCCCTCATGGCCACGCCCGTCGACTCCAGCCGTTTCCTCATCGCCTGCCTCGAGCTCCACCACATGGAGCCCTCCAACCCCGTCTTCATGCGGCTGCTCATGAACTACTTCACCGCACCGAGCCATCACCACGAGATTCTCGACTTCGCCAACGACGAAATCCGCCGCGACTCCACCAACCAGTGGGTGTGGGTGCTCCGGGGCGAATACCGCATGCGGCGGGGCGAGTGGGGTGCGGCCATCGACGACTTCGGGCGTGCCGTGGCCATCGACACGACCTTCACCGAGGCCATCTACGACATCGGCGTGTGCCGCGTCGGCATGGCCAAGGCACTGGGCGACTCCATCGAGAAATCCGCCGGCAAGCCCTCCAGAGCCCAGGCCGAGCAGCTGCGCGCGCGCTATGCCGAGGCGTTGCCTTTCCTGGAGCGGGCCCTCCCCGCACTCGCCGACCCCACGCCCTGCGAGGACCTCCTGCTGCAGGTCTATCGGGCCACGGGACAGAAGCAGAAGGCCCGCACGCTGGAGGAGAAGCGCAAGCGGCGCGGCACGCGGTCGTCATAGTCATGTTTTTCTCACCATCTGCCATGAACATCATCCGTCATTCCTCCACCCGTTTCCACCTGTCGGCCGTCATCCGCCGGGCCGCCCTGCTGCTTCTGGCCGTCATCCCCCTGTGCGCCCCGGCACAGAAGAAGGAGATTGCCGCGGCCCGCGACCAGGTGAAGTCGGGCAAGAACCTCGACAAGGCGCAGGCCTCGATGGAGAAGTTGCTCAAGGACTCTGCCAACCGCTCCAACCTGAAGATTTGGTCGACGCTCTACGACGCCGTCGTCGGACAATACGAGGAGGGCAACGAGAAGCTCTATCTGAAGCAGAAATACGACACGGCACAAATCTTCACACTCGCCCAGACGCTCTTTGGCGTGGCCGAGGCCATGGACAGCGTCGACGCACGTGCCGACCGGAAGGGACGCGTGGAACCCGTCTTCCGGAAGCGCCACGCCGCCTACCTGCACCGTATACGCCCCAACCTCTATGTGGGCGGCACCTACTTCATCCGACACAAGGACTATCCCAAAGCTTATGCCCTGCTCGACGCCTACACCGCATGCGCCAGCCAGCCGCTCTTCCGCTCTTACAGGTACGCCGAGACCGACACCCTGCTCCCGCACGCCGCCTACTGGGCGGCCTACTCCGCCTACAAGATGAAGGATGCCAAGGCCACGCTCAACCATGCCTATTGGGCGCTGAAGGACACCGCCCACCTGAGCTTCATGCTGCAATATCTTGCCGAGACTTATTTGCTGGAGAAGGACACCGCCCGCTATGTGGAGACGCTCAACGACGGCTTCCGCCAGTTCCCTGAGTTTCCCTTCTTCTTCCCGCGGCTCGTCGAGCACTATGCTGCCACGGGCGACAACGGGACCATGCGCGACATCATCGGCCGCGCCCTCGCCGTGAACCCCCGGAGCGTGCTCTTCCGCTTCACCTACAGCACCTACCTGCTCAACAGCGGGCGATATGACGAGTGCATCAGCTTGAGCGACTCGCTCATCGCCGAGAACGACACCCTGCCCGACGTCTACTACAATGCCGGACTGTCATGGTTCAACAAGGCTGTCGAACTCGACAAGAACGTGCAACGCTACAAGCGCAACCGTGACCGCATCCTCGACGACTACAAGCGGGCACTGCCCTATCTGGAGACCTTCCGCCGCATGGCGCCCCAACGCAAGCGGCTCTGGGCGCTGCCGCTCTACACCATCTACCTGAACTTGAACATGGGCAAGGAGTTCGACGAAATAGACAAGGCCCTGCGCCAGTAGGCCGTCTGCTGACACATTCCCCACTCATCCTCACACATCCTCACTCATCCCGACGACATGAACAACATCGCAACCCCGCAACAACGCATTCTGGACAAGCTCCACATCACCCTTTCACCCATGCAGCAGGCCGTCGGTGAGGCCTTCATGGCCGACACGCGCCCGCTGGCCATCCTCTCGCCCACGGGCACGGGCAAGACGCTGGCCTACCTGCTTCCCCTGGCGGGGGCCTTGCGCCGCGATGACGGGCTGCAGGCCGTCGTGGTGGTGCCGGGCCGCGAGCTCGCCCGCCAGTCGGCACGTGTGCTGGCCGGCATGGGCACGGGACTTCGCGCCATGGCGTGCTATGGCGGTCGCCCGGCCATGGACGAGCACAGGCAGCTGCGA
>CAZVWX010000304.1:0-2566 GCA_964631105.1 uncultured Prevotella sp.
AGCCCAAACAAGGGCGCGGCCACGCGAACGCCCTCGGCGAGCACGTCGATGAGGACAGCCACACCCTCGAAGCGCCCGCTCAGATAGCCATAGATGAGCGACATGGCCGTGAGCGAGAACGCCACAACCGGCACGAGGCCGCGCGAGAAACTGCTCGGGAAGAGGGTGCCCAGGGCACTGAGCAGGACGGCATGGGGCATGAGCGTGAGCAGCAGCAGGGCCACCACGACAACCGCCAGGAACGCCACCGCCGACTCCAGAGCCACGCGCTGGCGGTAGGAATGGCGCGAGAAGTGGCAGATGCCGCACCGCGCCACCGCCCCGCCGGCAATGGACAGCAACAGCATCCACACCAGCAGCGGATGGCACAACAGGCTCTCGAAACGGCCGAAAAGCCACCGCAGACCCTCGCCGCTCAACATGGAGTGGACGCCCGTGGACGGCCACGCCGCCGCCAGAAGCCACGACAACAGCACGAGCGCCACCTGCAAGACAAACAGCACGATGACGCTCCACGAGAAAACGAGCCGCAGCCTATTCCTCATCGGCGTGGAGATTGTCGATGTCGAGAATGCGCAGCTCCAGCGCCCTGACCACCAGGCGCGTGGCGTTGACGCCCATCTTCGAGCCATCGGGGAAGAGCTTCTGCACCAACTCGTTCTGCCGCTTCTCAAGACTCTTCACGCCGAAAGGCATCCCCCGCAGGTTGGTGATCTGCTCCTTGGTGTAGCCCAGGGCCAGATGGCGGAGGAAGCGCTCGTCGTACTCGTCAATCTCATAGTCCACCAGGGCCTCCTGGCGCAGCAGCTCATTGCTGACGCTCTTCTTGAAGCGGTCGACGATCTTCTCCAGAATGGGCTGGTTGAAGACCAGCTTCTTGCCGCCCAGGCAGCTGGCCACGTCGCCGCGCGTGAGCAGTTCGCCACTCTTCAGGATGATGCCGTCGCAGCCGGCGTCGAGCACGTCCACCCAAAGCTTCTCGTTCAGGATTTCGCCCGTGAAAATCAGCACCTTCACCTGCGGGAACCGCTCCTTGGTCTGCCTGCAAATCTCCACGCCCACGGTGGTGCTTCCCCCCAGGCCGAGGTCGAGCAGCACCAAGTCGGGCAGCTGCTCCCTCAGGATGCGCCAATAGGCTGGCTCACTGTCGGCCGTACCGATGATTTCGGCCTCGGGGATGTCGTTTCTGAAGATGCCTTCCGTTCCCTTCAGCTCCAAGGGAACATCCTCGACGATGATGACTTTAAAATGCTTCATGATGCTACAAAAGTAAACAAATGATTTGTCTTTTCAAAATTTTCGAGCAGCCTTTTCCGGTTGGCCAGCGTCAGCAGCACGTCCACGCCGCCCTGCTTCCCGGGCCGAGCCTGGATGCCGCACCCCCGCGCATTGGTGAACTCGCCAATCTCCCTCACTATCTGCCGGCAGAGCAGGAACGCCACGTCCATCGTCAGCGGGGTGAAGAGGCGGGCCGCCTCCTCCCCGCCGGCATGCAGCCGGCCCAGCGTGACGCGCATCGTGACGTAGTTCCGGTCGCGGGCGGCCACCTCCACCACCGGCTTCTCGCCCTGGTTGGCCTTCTTCAAGAGCAGCATGAGGAGCTCCATCATGTCGGCGTCGGGGCGGAAGGGGACGGCGGCCACCTGCCGCATGGCCTGTGCGCTGAGCATGGCGTAGAGGTTCTTGTAGTAGTCCACGAGCTCGCCCAGGGCCTTCAGGTCCACCTCGGGCTGGTGCACCATCTGCGCGATGCGCGAGGGATAGTACATGGTCTCGTGCTTGAGCGTGCTCAGGCAATTGTCCAGGATGGCGTTGCTCACGTGCAGGCGGCCGTTTTCGAAGAGCACGCGGTTGCGCTCGTCGGTGGCCTCGTCGATGCTCGTCTGCTGCCGGCGCTCCTGCCGGCAGCTCTCCTCGAGGGCCTCCACGATTCGGGCCACCACGCCGTTGAGCTGTGCCAGCTGCGGCGACTCCACGCCCTGCGAGCGCGTGGCCCACAGGGTCCTGATGCTGTCGAGCTTCCGTGCGTCCGGCTCCGGGCTCAGCAGCACGCGGTTGATGGCCACGACGCGCTCCACGCATATCCGGTAATAGACCCGGTGGCGATAGTAGAGCAGATAGTAGGCGGGGAAGATGAGCACGAGGAGCACCACGAGGAGCACCACGGCCACCGTCTTGTTGGTCTCGGCCTGCTGCATGGCGCGCACGTAGTCGGCCAGGCTGTTGTCGGCCGAGCACTCGCGGAAGAGCTGGGTATAGACCTGGTTGTTCGACCTGTAGAGGGCCCAGTCGTGCAAGGCCAGGGCTGCCACGGCCGTCTCGTTGCGCATGTCCAGGATGACGTCGTAGCTGGTGGGCACGCTGTCGTGCAGCCATTGCAGCTCGGCGGGATGCCGTTCCGCTGCCGTCCGGGTCATCAGGTTCCTGCCCCGCGGGCGTAGTGCGCGGTAGTGCCGGTTCAGATAGAGTCTCACCGTGTCGGCATAGAGCAGGGTCTGGCGGTAGTGTCCCCTGACATTGCTGCGGTAAGCGCTGTCGGCATAGCGGGCGGCCGGCTGCAGGGCGG
>CAZVWX010000305.1:0-2560 GCA_964631105.1 uncultured Prevotella sp.
TCCTGGATCGTGCCCTGGAGGCCGCCAAGGGAAAGAACAAGGTGGGCACCACCGGAAATGGCATCGGGCCCGCCTACACCGACAAGGTGAGCCGCAACGGCCTGCGCGTGGGCGACATCCTGGACAATTTCGAGCGGAAGTATGCCGCCCACCGGGAACGCCACATGAAGACCCTCCACGCCCTGGGATGGAACGACTTCGACGGGCTGGAGGAGGCCGAGCGCAAATGGATGGAGGGCGTGGACTACCTGCGCCGCTTCAAGCTCGTCGACAGCGAGCATGAAATCAACCACATCCTGCGCTCGGGCGAAAGCATCCTCTGCGAGGGAGCCCAGGGCACGATGCTCGATGTGGACTTCGGCTCCTATCCCTTCGTCACGTCGAGCAACACCATCTGCGCCGGGGCGTGCACGGGCCTGGGCATCGGGCCGGGACGCATCGGCGAGGTGTTCGGCATCATGAAGGCCTACTGCACGCGCGTGGGGGCGGGACCCTTCCCCACGGAGCTCTTCGACGAGACGGGACGCCGCATGCGCGACCTCGGGCATGAGTACGGGGCCGTGACCGGGCGCGAGCGCCGTTGCGGATGGGTAGACCTGGTGCAGCTGCGCTACTCGGTGATGGTGAACGGCGTCACCCAGCTCATCCTGATGAAGAGCGACGTGCTCGACAACTTCGACACCATCAAGGCCTGTGTGGCCTATGAGCTGCCCGACGGGACGACCACCGACGAGCTGCCCTACGAGATTGACAACGTGAAGCCGGTGTACAAGGAGTTCCGCGGATGGCACACCGACATGACCCACATGACGAGCCAGGAGCAGTTCCCCGGCGAGTTCGCCGACTACATCCACTTCCTGGAGGACTTCCTGGAGACGCCCATCACCATTGTCTCCATCGGACCCGACCGGGAGCAAACCATTGAGAGGAAATGACGACGATGGCAAACGAGAAACCTTCCATACCCAAGGGCACGCGCGACTTCGGCCCCGAAGAGATGGCGCGGCGCAACTACATCTTCGACACCATCCGCCAAGTGTACGCCCTCTACGGCTTCCAGCAGATAGAGACGCCCGCCATGGAGACCCTGCACACGCTGCTGGGGAAATATGGCGACGAGGGCGACAAGCTGCTCTTCAAGGTCATCAACTCGGGTGACTTCCTCAAGAACGTGTCCGACGAGGAGCTCCGGGCCCGCGACCCGCTCCACCTGCAGGCGAAGCTGTGCGAGAAGGGCCTGCGCTACGACCTCACCGTGCCCTTCGCACGCTATGTCGTGATGCACCGCAACGACCTGCAGCTGCCCTTCAAGCGCTACCAGATACAGCCCGTGTGGCGTGCCGACCGCCCCCAAAGGGGGCGTTACCGCGAGTTCTACCAGTGCGATGCCGACATCGTGGGCTCCGACTCGCTGCTCAACGAGGTGGAGTTGATGCAAATCTACGACACCGTGTTCACGAAGCTGGGCGTGCGTGTGCAAATCAAGCTCAACAACCGGAAGATTCTCTCGGGCATCGCCGAGGTCATCGGCCAGGCCGACAAGATTGTCGACATCACTGTGGCCATCGACAAGCTCGACAAAATTGGCATCGACGGGGTGAACGAGGAGCTGCGCCGCGCCGGCATCCCCGAGGAGGCCATCGGAAGACTGCAGCCCGTGGTGGCCATGCAGGGCGGCAACGACGAGAAGTTGGCCGCTATCGCCGGCGTGCTCGCCGCCAGCGAGGCGGGCATGAAGGGCGTCGGCGAGACACGCTTCATCCTGGACAAGCTGAAGACGGTGGGGCTGCACAACGAGGTGCAGCTCGACCTTACGCTGGCCCGGGGGCTGAACTACTACACGGGGGCCATCTTCGAGGTGAAGGCCCTCGACACGCCCATGGGGAGCATTGCCGGCGGCGGACGCTACGACAACCTGACGGGCATCTTCGGAATGCCCGGCCTCTCGGGGGTGGGCATCAGCTTCGGCGCCGACCGCATCTACGACGTGCTGAGTGCCCTCGACCTCTATCCCAAGGGGACCGCCAGCTCCACGCGCCTGCTCTTCATCAACTTCGGCGAGCGGGAGACCGGCTACTGCCTGCCGCTCGCCGCACGCACGCGCCAAGCCGGCGTGTCCACCGAAATCTATCCCGACAAGGCCAAGATGAAGAAGCAGATGGGCTACGCCAACGCCAAGCACATCCGCTTCGTGGCGCTTGCCGGCGACAACGAGATGGCCCTGGGCAAGGTGACGCTGAAGGACATGGACTCGGGCGAGCAGCGGATGGTGGACCCCGACGAACTTGTGGAACTTGTAAAAGACTAGCCAGCGATGAGAACAGCATTACGCATCATGACCCTGGCGCTTGTCGTGCTCGTGCTGACGGGCGCGGGAAAGCGCCGCACCACCATCTTCGTGATTGGCGACAGCACCGCCGCCGAGAAGTCGAAACCGGCACAAAATCCCGAGCGAGGCTGGGGGATGGTGCTGCAGGGCTTCTTCGACGACGACATACGGGTGGACAACCGCGCCGTGAACGGGCGCTCGTCGAAGAGCTTCATCGACGAGGGGCGGTGG
>CAZVWX010000306.1:0-2559 GCA_964631105.1 uncultured Prevotella sp.
ACACTGGCGACGCCGGCCTCGCTGTTGCAGGTGCTGTTGCTGCCGCTGCTGCTGCTGCATTCGTTATTGCCAAGAGAAAATAATCGAATTGCCATTACTATTTAATTAATACCAATTCCTTTAAATAATGGCCAGACCCCGTGGATTTCCACGGGGTCTGTTTTTTGTCACCGGGAAGGAGAAGTCCAAAAGACTTGAACAAAAAATTCAAGGAAAAGATTGCAAATTTGTACATAATCTCTTATACTAAAAATGTACAGGTAGACTTGTGTCCAAATTCCTGTATCTTAAAGCTAAAAACATTAGAAAGAAAGGAAGAGTAAATTATGAAAAAATTACTGAGTCTGATCCTCGCACTCGTAATGGCTTGCATGCTTGCTGTTTCCGCTTCCGCATCCGGACTTAGCCTTGACAGTCTCAAGAACATTACGGCTACTCTGAAGAACCTCACCGGTACCAATGTTACTGGTACGAGCGCTGCACAGCAGAGCACCACGGGAACACCTTCTCAGGTAGTTGACACTCAGTCTTCTGACGAGCAGGAAGCTGACGAAGGCCAGCCACAGCGCATGGTTGCCCAGCACGGGGCCGAGCAGCCGCCACACCACGAAGAAGGCGCACGACGCCAACGCCGACGACAGCAGCAGCGAGCGCGTGTGGGTGATGCCGACAAACACGCCGTCAATCAAGAACGAGGCAATGCCGGCGACCGGAATGGCCGACGCCCACGCCAGATAGGCCATGGCGGCGGCGGTGACCTGCCGGTCGCTGGTGAGCAGACGCAGGAACGGGCCGCCACCAACACTATATAACAAGGTGAACGCCGCCGTGATGATGGCCCCGAAGAAGAACAGGCGGCCCACCACCTCGCTGAAGGCACGGCGGTTGGAGGCTCCGTAATAGCGTCCGCAAAGGGCTTCGCCGGCATAGGCGAAGCCGTCGGTGAAATAGGAAAAGAGCGTGAAGAACTCCATCAGCAGCGTGTTCACCGCCAGCGTGAGCGCACCCTCGCGGCTTCCGGCGGCGGTGAAGCTGAGGAAGACGGCCACGAGAAACAGCGTGCGGAAGAAGATGTCGCGGTTGACGGCAAGGAAGCGGCGCATGGCCCGGGGCGCGAACGCATGGCCGGCGCGGTGGCCGCGCCACAACCGGCGATAGCGCAGGGCCACGATGCACAGAGCCAGCGCCAGGCCCGTCCACTGGGCGAGCACCGTTCCCGCGGCCACGCCGGCAATGCCGCCGCTGAAGCCGAAGACGAAGACCAGGCTCGCCACGATGTTCACCACATTCTGGCTGATGGAGACCACCATCGGGGCGCGGGTGTTCTGCATGCCCACAAACCAGCCCGTGAGGCCGTAGAGGCAGAGCGTGGCCGGTGCTCCCCAGATGCAGATGTAGACGTAGGAGCGGGCCAGGGGCAGCACGCCGGCGTCGGGGTGCATCAGGCGGAGGCCCGTTTCGAGCAGGGGGCGGCGGGCGGCGATGAACAGCAGGCCGAGCACGAAGCCCGTGCCGAGCGCCCGCAGGAGCACGCGCACCACCTCGTCCAGGTCGCGGCTGCCCAGCGCCTGCGATGTCATGCCGCCCGAGCCCATGCGCAGGAAGCCAAAAATCCAGTAGATGACATTGAAGAGCATCCCGCCCACGGCAATGGCCGCGATGTGGGACGCGCGTCCGATGTGGCCGACGATGGCCAGGTCGACCAGGCTCAGCAGGGGCACGGTGACGTTGGCCACGATGGAGGGCAGGGCCAGCCGGAGGATTTGCCGGTCCCTACCGGTAAAGCGCAAACTGCCCGCCATCGCTCTCGCAGTACTTTTGCAGCAGTCGCTGAATGAACCGCGCATTGTCGGCCACGCGCCCCTCGTCGCCGTCGTATCCGTTGACAAGCACCACCAGATGGGTGGTGTCGAGGGTGATTTTGGTCCGCTCGTTGTCGCTTGTGGGTGTTCCCACGCCGCCCTGCCGGTCGCGATACACCGGCAGTCCGGCAATGTTGATGTTCCCCCGGCCGATGCCTTCGTAGGGCTCCCCCTCGCGGCCGATGCCCAAGGTGAGCGTCTCGCCGGCGAACTTGTCGGCGTCGAAGCCGCCGATGGAGTAGCCGTAGGCCATCGAGGCCAGGTTGATCAGGTCGACGAGCGTGTCAATCTGATAGAGCCTCTTGCCTTGGAGCACCCTCCTGATGAGCGCCTCAGAAGCCGGGCGGTAGCGCGACGGGTCCTTGCCGCACGCGCGGTAGACACGCCGCGTGGCCGCGATGGGGGCCAGGGTCTTCACGCTCTCGGTGGTCAGCTCGCGGCGGAAGCGGTCGCCCAGGGCCGCAATCTCGTCCCACAGGGGCTGGCAGAACGGGCTGTTGGCCACGCGGGCTTCCAGGCAGGCACCCACAAACGACGGGCAGACGTGCCCGATTTCTTCCGAAACAACGATTCTCATGCGCTTTTCTCCTTGCCGCGGCCCGCTTCCGGGGCCGTGATTAGCCGTTGGCAAACTTCCGGGCCTGCTCCTGGATGAGGGCCTCGTCCTCGCAGTAGTCGATGCGCATGGCCCGGCGCA
>CAZVWX010000307.1:0-2548 GCA_964631105.1 uncultured Prevotella sp.
CATCTCGCTCATGCAGGCCTTCCGGTCGCTCATCGCCATCACCGTCGTCATCATGGGGCTCTCGTTCTACTTCCAGAACAACGCCGGGCCGAAGGCCAACATGAAAATCACCCAGCTGCTCATCTCGATGAAGCAGAAGAGCCCCGAGCTGGAGATTCCCCAGGGAGTCTTCTACGACGGCATACCCAACTGCAACCTCTACGTGCAGAAGAAAGACCTGCGCACGGGCAAGCTCTACGGCATCATGATCTACCGCATGACCGGAAGCTACGAGGACCAGGCCATCATCCTGGCCGACTCGGGCATGCTGCAGTCAACGGCCGAGAAGAAGCACCTGCTGCTCAGGCTGTGGAGCGGCGAGTGGTTCGAGAACATGCAAAGCCAGGAGCTCGCGGGCAGCGCCGCCGTGCCCTACCGGCGCGAGACGTTCGCCTACAAGAAGATTGTGCTCGACTTCGACGGCGACTTCAGCCTCACCGACGCCTCCAACCTCTCCAACAACGCCAAGGCCAAGAGCCTGGCCGAAATCCGCAACGACGTCGACTCGATGAGCCTGGGCTACGACAGCATCGGCCGCCAATACCTGCGCGACATCAGGCTGTCGTTCCTGCGGCTGCCGCGCGTGGAGAAAGCCGACTCCGCGCGCCAGGCCAGGATGGCCGGGGCCAAGGCCTTCGACTTCGACTCCATCTACGCGCGCCTGCCGCAAGACGGCAAGATCAGGGCTGTGAACGAAGCCCTGTCGCACGCACAGACCGCCGTGAGCGACCTGGAGTTCAAGGCCATGATTACCAGCGACGGCGACAAGCTCATCCGCCAGCACAAGATCGAGGCCATCAACAAGTTCACCGTGGCCCTGTCGTGCCTCATCTTCTTCTTCATCGGAGCACCGCTGGGAGCCATCATCCGAAAGGGAGGACTGGGCGTGCCCGTCATCATCTCCGTGCTCGTGTTCATCGTCTACTACATTCTCGACAACTCGGGCTACCGCATGGCGCGGCAGGGCAGCTGGTCCATCTGGTTCGGCAAGGGCCTGGCCCCGGGCGTGCTCATCCCCCTGGCCGTCTTCGTCACCTACAAGGCCAACCACGACTCGGTGGTGTTCAACTTCGACCTCTACCGCAACTTCTTCATCAAGCTGCTCGGCCTGCGACTGAAGCGCCACGTCTATGGCAAGGAAGTCATCATCCAGGAACCCGACTACGAGGGCGACGCCGCCCGCCTGGCCGTGCTGGACCGGCAGATAGCCGGCTACAACCAGTCGCACAGCCTCGTACACGCGCCCAACCCCGTGGAGGTGTTCTTCAAATACGTGCCCGACCACGACGTCGAGAAGATGAGCGCCGAGCTCGAGGCCATCATCGACGACCTGTCGAACACACACGACAACATCATCCTGAGCGAGCTCAACCACTATCCGGTGCTGTCGGTGAAGGCCCACACACGGCCCTTCGAGCGGCGGTGGCTCAACATAGCGGCCGCCGTCATCGTGCCCCTGGGAGCCTTCTTCTACTTCCGGATGTGGATGTTCCGCCTGCGGCTGCTGCACGACCTGCGCACCATCAAGGCCACCAACAACATCATCACCGCACGCATAGCCAGCCCGAAGCTGGCCAGATGAAGGCTTCCGGCGGGGAAACAAGAAACAACGGAGAAAAAGATATGGAAGATTTCAAACTGAGCAGCATCGAAGAAGCTGTCAACGATTTCAAGAAGGGCAAGTTCGTCATCGTCGTCGACGACGAAGACCGCGAGAACGAAGGCGACCTGATTACCGCCGCCGAGCTGATTACCCCCGAGAAGGTGAACTTCATGCTGAAGAACGCCCGCGGAGTGCTCTGCGCACCCATCACGCTCTCGCGCACCGGCGAGCTCGACCTGCCCCACCAGGTGGAGGAGAACACCTCCATGCTCGGCACGCCGTTCACCATCACCGTCGACAAGCTCGAAGGGTGCACCACAGGCGTGTCGGCACACGACCGCGCCGCCACCATCCTGGCCCTGGCCGACCCGGCCTCAACGCCGCAGACCTTCGGCCGCCCGGGACACATCAACCCGCTCTACGCCCAGGACAACGGCGTGCTGAGGCGGTCGGGCCACACCGAGGCAGCCGTAGACCTCTGCAAGCTGGCCGGACTCTATCCCGCCGGCGCACTGATGGAAATCATGAACGACGACGGCACCATGGCCCGCATGCCGCAGCTGCAAGAGCGGGCCAAGGAGTGGGACATGAAGATCATCACCATCAAGGACCTCATCGCCTACCGGCTGAAGAAGGAGACAAGCATCGAGGTGGGCGAGGAGGTCGACCTGCCCACCGCCTACGGCCACTTCCGCCTCGTGCCCTTCCGCCAGACCAGCAACGGGCTGGAGCACATGGCCCTCATCAAGGGCGAGTGGAAGGAGGACGAGCCCATCCTGGTGCGCGTCCACTCGTCGTGCGCCACGGGCGACATACTCGGCTCCATGCGCTGCGACTGCGGCGAGCAGCTCCACAAGGCCATGCAGATGATAGAGAAGGAGGGCAAGGGCGTGCTCATCTACATGC
>CAZVWX010000308.1:0-2547 GCA_964631105.1 uncultured Prevotella sp.
TGTAAAGATGCGAGAAAAATAGGGGGTCGTTTCGAAGAACGGCCTTCTTCAGTCCAAAGAACGGCCTTCTTTGCCTCGAAGAACGGCCTTCTTCGATGCCAAGAAGGCCACTTACACATTGCAAGAAGGCCGTTCTTCCAATTCATCTCCGAATAGTTGACAACTGAAGTCGGCTGCTCATCAAATTCATCCATGCATGTCGTCTTGCCGATGCGCCGTGTCCTTAGCAGGAGCCGTGGGTGTGTGCCGCAACGGGGAAGGCCGCGAGGGCCGCGCCCCACCCTACCGGGTGGCCCGGAATCCCTCCAGGTTCTCGTAGCGGCGGCGCATCATGCGGCGGTAGATGTTGCCCATCCACCACCTTTGGGTGAGCACGAACGCCAAGCCTGCGGCGAGCATCACCACGTAGGAGGCGGCGGGTGAGCAGAAGGCCTGCAGCACATTGACCAGCAGGATGGGCAGGAGGAAGACCGCGAACGACACGGCCATGGCGTAATAGCCACCCTGCATGCCCGTCTTGCTGAGGTGCTTCTCGTTGAGCGGGAGCGTCTGCTTGTTGTAGACGGCAATCTGGAAGATGAGGAAATACTGGCACCCGGCGGTGAAGAAGAAGAAGGCCACGAGCATGAGCAGCGTCCACTTGCCCGCGATGACGGGCGGCAGCATGAGCAGGAAGGGGATGACGAGTGCGGCCGAATAGAAGATGTACTTGGCCTGCAGGAGCTTGTAGATGTTCTGCCGGTGCACCATGAGGCACTCGATGTAGTTGCCCTCGAAGCTCATCACCCTGGTGAGCACCATCCCGCCCGTGAGGACATAGCAGTAGAGGCACCAGAAGCTGCTGAAGCCCTCGCTGTCGTAGATGTCGCTGAACGAGCACAGCAGGCTGAGCACCACCACGACCACGAGGCTGTTGACCACATTCTTGCGGATGTTGCGGTTGCGGACGATGCCCTTCACCTCCAGCCGGATGTATTCGCCGACGTCGCCATAACGCTCCAGGAAGGCGAGCCTCCACACCCGCTTGGGGCTCTTGGCCGGCGCGGCTCCGGCAAGCTCGCGCCACACGCACACCACCTGCAGCCTGCGGTTGGCGGCCACGGCCACGGCGAGCACGGCCAGCAGCGCGCCCCAGGCCCAGGCGTGCCAGGAGCAGAGGGCCTCGCCCCAGGCGGCATAGAAGTTGATGAGGGGCCTGATGCCGGGATGCCCCCCGCCCAAGGCCGGCAGGGCGGTGAGGCCGACGAGCAGGGCGACGGGAATCCAGAAGAGAGGGTGCATGCCCGTGAGCGTGCGGATGATGGAATAGACCTGGCTGCTCACCAGCTCGACCACCCAGAAGCCGAGCAGGAACGCAAGCGTCGTGGCGAGGCCGTGGGCAAAGACGATGGCCATCACCGCATAGGGCACGAACAGGAACATCCACACGAGGTTGCCCGCGTTGAACAGGCTGCGCACGACAAACGCGTCGATGCAGGCGTTGCGCGGCAGGGGCAGCAGCACGTAGGGCTTGACGAGCTGGGCGGGCGTCTGCTGGACGACGAAGCGGATGAAGCAGTCGGTCCAGAAGATGAACGGCGCCACACCGTACATCACCTCCATGGCCGTGTAGCGCTGGCTGTCGTTGGCGATGAAGGCGAACATGATGGCCAGGAAGACCAGATAGAGGGCGATGAAGGCCATGCCCACCCACGCCAGAGCCTTGCCCGCCTGGTTGCGGGCGTACATGGGGTCGCGGCGCTCGGCCAGGCGGCGGTGGCGGGAGAGGTCAGCGCAAATCGACCACCTCTGCCTGGGGGAAATCTTTTGCATGGAAAGTGAAGGTCCGGTCGGGTTGGTTTTGTGCCTTGAAGTTGCTCACATTGATGGTGCTCCACACCTTGCCCTGCCGCATCCTGACCTGGGTGGGCACATAGGTGGCGCGGGCGATGGTGATGTAGAGTTCCTGCACGGTGCGCTTCTGGTTCTCGGCCACGAGATGCACCACGTAGCTGTTGCCCTGCGTGGTGAGCTTGCTGGTGTAGCCCGTCTTGTAGAGGTTGATGAAGGTGTAGGGATTCATCGACATCTGCTGGGCCTGGGTGGGCGTGCTGACGCTCACCTCGTTGGTGGAGCGCATGTAGCTCCACTGCGTCTTGCCGTCGAACCACACCATGGCCTTGGGCGTGCGGGCGAAGAACTTGCGGCCCTTGATGGCCAGCGAGCCCGAGGTGCTGCCATACTTGGCCGAGGAGATGGAGAAGTTGGCACTGGCCCCGCCCTTCCGTCCGACGACGGCGGCCGTCTTGTCGAGCACCTGCCGAGCCGTCTGCGCCCGGGAACCGAGCGTGCAGGCGAAGGCCAGCGTCAGGGCCAGGAGCATCGTTTTCAGCGTTGCGTTCATGATGGTTGTTTTTTCTTGATTTTCTTTGTAATCATCTTCAGACTTGTTTTCACGGTGCTTGCCGGCGCAAGCCGCGGCTCCCGCCAGTCGGCTAAGCCCCGTGCAGCTGGGACAGGAGCGCGTTGAGCTGGTTTTCGTCGGTGATGAGCACGTCGCGCGGCTTG
>CAZVWX010000309.1:0-2533 GCA_964631105.1 uncultured Prevotella sp.
GCTCCCAGCGTGGCCTGGGCCGCCCACCGCATAGCCCATGTCAATCCGCACGCCTGCGTGGCCATCATCCCTTCCGACCAGTTTGTGGTGGACGAGCAGGCTTTCGGGTGCAACGTGCGCGAGGGGCTGGAGTTTGTCAGCCGCAACAACCGCCTGCTCACCATGGGTGTCAAGCCGACGCGCCCCGAGCCCGGCTACGGTTACATCCAGGTGGGCGACCACTCCAACTTTGACGACATCTACCAGGTGAAGTCGTTCATAGAGAAGCCCGAGCGTGAGTTTGCCCAGATGTTCATGGACAGTGGAGAGTGGTATTGGAACACCGGCATGTTTCTGGCCAACGTGCATTATCTTGGCATGTGCCTCTACAAGTTTCTGCCGGCAGTGCTGCGCAACCTCGACAAGGTGCGCCCCGACTTCACCATCGACGAGGAGAACGCCTTCGTGAAGGAGCATTTCCCCTCTTATCCGAACGTGTCGCTCGATTACGGCGTGCTTGAGAAGTCGGACAACGTTTGCGTGAAGAAGTGCGACTTCGGCTGGGCCGACCTTGGCACCTGGCACGGCATCTACGAGGCGAAGAGCAAGGAGAAAGGTGACAATGTGGTCATCGACAGCGACGTCATCCTGGAGGATTGCCACAACAACGTGGTGAAGCTCCCCTCCGACCATCTGGCCGTCATCAACGGGCTCGACGGTTTCATCGTGGCCGAGAAGGGCAATGTACTGATGATTTGCAAGAAGGAAGACTCGTCGGCCCTGGTGCGGAAGTTTGTCAACGAGGTGCAGATGACGAAAGGTGAGAAATACACCTAGCCCTCCCGCCGGGGCGGTTCCGGGGCATGCCCCGGAAGAAGCCCGCCGTGGCTTCTCGCCATGCCGGCGTGCGGAAAGGCCCGTGTGGTTGGCGGGAAAGGTGCGCCCCACGTGGTTCGCGGGACGACCGTCCCGCGACGTCACTCCTCCTGGAAGGCCGCCAGAATCTTGTCGGCCGTGGCCTTCATCTCCTCGTCGGTGAGCTTGACATGCTTCTTGAAATCCACATCGGCCTCGCTGTTGATGGGCAGCAGGTGGATGTGGGCGTGGTTCACCTCCAGGCCGAGCACCACCTCGGCCACCTTCCGGCATGGGAACGCCTTCCGGATGGCCCGGGCCACATGCTTGGCAAACACCTCGAAGTCGGCCAGGTCCTCGTCGGCCATGTCGAAGATATAGTCCACCTCCTTGCGGGGCACCACCAGCGTGTGCCCCTGTACGACGGGGTTGATGTCGAGAAAGGCGTAGAACTTGTCGTTGCCGGCGCACTTGTAGCTGGGAATCTCGCCAGCCGCGATTTTACTAAAGAGTGTAGCCATATCCTTATTATATTATTCGTAACTGATTTTGTCGATGCGCAGTTTGATGGTGCCGCGCGGAATCTTGATTTCCACCGTGTCGCCCACCTTGTGATTGAGCAGTCCCTGGGCTATCGGGGTCTTGATGGAGATTTTCCCCGCCTTCAGGTCGGCCTCGCTCTCGCTCACGATGGTGTAGGCCATCTTGGCCATGTTGCCCATGTTGGTCATCTCCACCTTGGACAGAATCTGCACGGCGTCGGCGCTCAGCCGCGACGTGTCCACGATTTTGGCCTGCGCGATGGCCAGTTTGATGTTGTTGATCTTGGCCTCGAGCGTGGCCTGTGCCTCCTTGGCGGCGTCGTATTCCGAATTCTCGCTCAGGTCGCCCTTGTCGCGTGCCTCGGCTATGGCAGCGGTGGCCTTCGGGCGCTCCACCGTCTCGAGCTCATGAAGCTCGGCCACGAGCTTGTCGTAGCCTTCTTGTGACATGTAACTCATAATTCAAATCTTTTTGTTTCTTTACTTTATTTTTCACAGAAAAGACAATAAAAATAAAGAATTCCGGCATGGTTCCTGCCGGAATTCCGTATCTCTCGCACTTTCTGGTTTACTTAATTTGTATGCAAAGATAGGCAATCTTTCCGACTTTGCCAAATTTGAAAAGCAAAATAAAATTAAAATTCCTCACGCGCCGCCGGGTTGCGGCCTGTCGGTTGTGGCTTTCCCGCCGCGTCCTGGCAGCGCCCGTCCGGCCCCACCCCACCCTCTCCGCCACAAGGAGCCGGCGGCGAGGCGCGGTTTCGAAAAAAGGCCTTGGAAAAAGAGCAACGGCTTTTGCGGTTAGGAACCTTTTTCGTAACTTTGCAGAAACAGAAGTCCTGACATGAAAATATTCGCCATCGGAATGAACTATTCCGTACACAATAAATCGCTCCACGAGCCGTTATTCAAACCGGAGGAGCCCGTCGTCTTCACCAAGGCCGAGACCTCGCTGCTGAAGAACCACAAGCCGTTCTTCATCCCCGACGACATGGGCCCCGTGGAGTACGAGTCGGAGCTGGTGGTGCGCATCAACCGCCTGGGCAAGTGCATCAGCGAGAAGTTCGCCCACCGGTACTACGACGCCGTCACCGTGGGCGTCGACTTCACCGCCCGCGAGCTGCAAGTCCCGATTTTCAAAAACGGCAAGCTCGTCT
>CAZVWX010000310.1:0-2532 GCA_964631105.1 uncultured Prevotella sp.
CTCATCATGGTGGGCGGCGTGCTGGTGAACTTCCTGCTCGCCTTGTTCATCTATTCCATGGTGCTCTTCCATTGGGGCGACGAGTACGTGTCGCTGAAGGACTACACCTATGGCATGAAGTTCAACCAGGAGGCCAAGGCCCTGGGCTTCCACGACCACGACATCCTGCTGGGCACCGACCTGGGGTCCTTCAAGGGCAATGTCGGCGACGTCTACCGCGACCTTTCCCGGGCTCGCCGCTGCGACGTGCTGCGCCAGGGCAAGCGTGTGAGCATTGCCCTGCCCGGCAATTTGAACATGCTCGAGATGGCGCAGTCGGCGCCCCGCTTCGTCATGCCGTTCATGCCGTTGCAGATAGACAGTGTGGTGAAGGGCTCGCCGGCCGAGAAGATTGGCCTCCAGCCCGGCGACAGGGTGGTGGCGGTCAACGGGAAGCCCGTCGACTCGTACAATGCGTTCACCGACGAGGTGGGGCGGTTGCACGACCTCATGACCGGAGCCAAGACCCACCGCGACAGCCTGGCCGTGAGAAAGGTGTCGCTCGTGCTTGAAAGGAAGGGGGCCGCCGCCCCCGACACCGTCGGCGTGGTGCTGTCGGCCGACCTCACGCTGGGCTTCTACAACCACAGCGTGCTCGACGACTACAAGACCACGCACGTGAGCTACGGGTTCCTGGAGAGCTTCCCCGCCGGCGTGAAGTACGGATGGAACGTGCTGGCGGGCTATGTGAGCGACTTCAGGTATGTGTTCTCGTTTGAGGGAGCCAAGAACCTGGGCGGATTCGGCTCCATCGGGAGCCTCTTCCCGCCCACGTGGGACTGGCACGCCTTCTGGATGATGACGGCCTTCCTGAGCATCATCCTGGCTTTCATGAACATCCTGCCCATTCCCGCCCTCGACGGCGGCCACGTGCTCTTCCTGCTCTACGAGATGATAACGCGCCGCAAGCCGAGCGAGAAGTTCATGATCATAGCCGAGTATGTGGGCATCGCCATCCTGCTCCTGTTGATGGTGGTGGCCAATCTGAACGACGTCCTCCGCTGGCTGGGCTTGATGTAGCCGGCCCGGGAGGGCTTGCGCCCGTGAGGCGGGCGCCCGTAGCGCGGGCTTGTGGCGGATTCATGGCCGTTGCAGGCCCGCGCCGCCTTTTGTCTCCTTATGCTTTCTCCTCTTCCTCAATCTCCATCTGCTTCACCTTGCGGAAGAGGTCGGAGGCGAACACCAGGTCGTTGAGCCGCTGGTTGGTGCTGTTCACCACCTCGTCCTTGGTGCCCTGCCACTCCTTGTGCCCCTTGTAGATGAAGAGGATGTTCTCGCCGATGCCCATCACCGAGTTCATGTCGTGGGTGTTGATGATGGTGGTCATGCCGTATTCGTGGGTGATGCCCGAGAGCAGGTCGTCGATGACGAGCGACGTCTTCGGGTCGAGCCCGGAGTTGGGCTCGTCGCAGAAGAGGTATTTGGGATTGAGCACGATGGCCCTGGCTATGGCCACGCGCTTCTGCATGCCGCCCGAGATTTCGCTGGGGAACTTGTCCTGCGCGTCGGCCAGGTTCACGCGTTCGAGGCATTCCATGGCGCGCCTGACGCGCTCGCGCTGCGTCATGGTGGAGAACATGTCCAGGGGGAACTTCACGTTGTCGAGCACGCTGAGCGAGTCGAAGAGCGCCCCGCCCTGGAAGATCATGCCCATCTCGCGCCGCATGAGCCCCCGCTCGCGCTTGCCCATGGCCACGAAGTTGCGCCCGTCGTAGAGCACCTCGCCCGATGTGGGCGTGAGCAGCCCCACGAGGTTCTTCATCAGCACGGTCTTGCCCGACCCGCTTTGGCCGATGATCAGGTTGGTCTTGCCCGTATGGAAGGTCATGTTGATGTCGCTGAGCACGGTCTTCCCGTCGAACGACTTGCTGAGGTGTTTCACTTCTATCATGGCTCAGGAGAGGATTTGGGTGAGGAAGACGTCGCTGAAGAGGATGAGCACGCTGGAGTTGACCACGGCGCTGGTGGAGGCCTTGCCCACCTCCACCGACCCGCCCTCGACGGTGTAGCCGAAGAAGGACGACACGCTGGCGATGATGAAGGCGAAGAAGATGCTCTTGATGATGCTCATCCACACAAACCAGGGGTTGAACGAGTGCTGCAGCCCCAGGGTGAGGTCGTCGGGCGAGAGGATGTGGCCGACGAAGGCCGTGGCGTAGGCTCCCACGATGCCCATGGCCGACGAGAAGATGACGAGGAAGGGCATGAGCGTGACGAGGCCGAGAATCTTGGGCAGGATGAGGTAGCAGGCCGAGTTGACCCCCATGATGTCGAGGGCGTCGATTTGCTGGGTGACGCGCATCGTGCCGAGCTCGGAGGCAATGTTGGAGCCCACCTTGCCGGCCAGGATGAGGCACATGATGCTGGAGCTGAACTCCAGGAGCATGATTTCGCGCGTGGTGTAGCCCGACACCCACCGCGGCATCCACGGGCTCTGGATGTTGAGCTTCATCTGTATGCATATCACGGCGCCGATGAAGAACGAGATGAGCA
>CAZVWX010000311.1:0-2518 GCA_964631105.1 uncultured Prevotella sp.
CGAGTTCATGTACTCCTACAACGAGAGCATGCGCGGCTTCGACTATGCCAAGCTCGCCCTGCCCGTGACCGCAAAAATTGGATTCAACTTAAACTTCTAGACTGGATATGAAAACAATCAAAATACTGTCGCTTGCCTTCCTGCTCGCCGCCGCGGGTGCACTGTCGTCGTGCTCCGACTACTTCGAGACCGAGACCAAGGACGTCATGGACGACGAGAAATACATCGGCACCGAGGACGAGATGTACAAGGGATTCCTGGGCATCCTCAACCGCATGCAGGAGGCCGGCGACCAGGCCATCTTCCTCACCGACACGCGCGGCAACTTCCTGGAGACCACGTCCAACGCGCCCGTAGCCCTGCAGGACATCTACAACTACGAGAGCACCGACGGCAACGAGTATGCCGACCCCACCTGCTACTACGCCATCATCATCGCCTGCAACGACTACTTCGACAAGATGGCCGACTACCACCACAACGTGGGCGGCATGAGCGAGACGGCCGAGAAGCACTTCGTGCCCCTGCTCTCCAGCGCCATCCGCATCAAGGTGTGGGCCTACTACATGCTCGGCAAGATCTACGGACAGGCCTACTGGTTCGACGACCCGCTCCGCCAGAAGTACCCCCTCACCGACACCGACATCTTCACCAAGTGCGACATGCAGCAGCTCACCAACAAGTGCATCACCCTGCTCGACAACGGCATCGATGTCGACGGCCTGCACGTCGACGCCGACAAGGTGATGAACTGGTACGAGTGGCTCGACCCCGAGAACCAGGACGAGTCGGCCTACGTGCGCTGGCAGTACCTCACCCCGCCCTTCCTGCTCCTCCGCGCCGAGCTGGTCTCCTGGCGATGCAACTACGAGAGCGAGGAGGCCGCACAGGGCGACTGGCTCTGGATTCGCGACAACCTGCTGCAATACATGTACAGCCTGCACATGGCCGAGGCCGGCACCGAGCTCCCCATACCCGGATGGGACATCTCCACCAGCTCATCGGCCGACATGAGCGTGCTGGGCTACATCTACCAGACCAACATGATTCTCCAGGCCGACGCCACGGGAGCCTACAGCCGCATCTTCTCCAGCGAGGAGGTGGGCAACCGCTACCAGCTCGTCTCCGGCATCATGTACGACTACAGCAACCACCAGCGCAACCGCCTCGTGCAGTACTTCTGCCCGCAGTACCCCGGCGACGGATTCTATCTCGAGCCCTCGGAGTACGGACAGAACCTCTACCCCGAAACCGACATCCGCTCGCTCACGCAGCGCATGGTGATGAACACCCTCGGCGGGCAGGTGGCCCTGTCGAAGTACTACTACACCTACAACTTCTCCACGCGCCAGTTCAACTACATCCGCGACAACATCTTCGAGATTGAGCCCACCATCATCACCTTCCGCGGCCACGACTTCCACTTCCTCATCGCCGAGGCCGAGAACCATCTGGGCAACTGGGACCAGGCGCGCACCATCCTCAACAACGGCCTGATGAACCGCTTCGTCGACCAGATTCTGCCCACCGACGGCTCGTGGAGCAGCTACTACCAGAGCTGGTTCGCCCCACGCGGCGGCTACGGCGACATCGGCATAGTCGGCGCGGCCAACGGCACGCGCTACGACCTGCCCACGCCCGACGACGAGGGCTACAGCCTCACCGAGGACCAGCGCAAGCAAATCTACGACTGGGCACTGGCCGACGAGTACCAGAAGGAGTACACCGCCGAGGGCAAGAGCTACCCCTACCTCTGCAAGATGGCCGAGCGCTGGAGCCACGCCGGACGCGGCTCCGACAGCGAGGCGCGCCAGCAGGTGGCCAACCGCATCGCGCCGAAATACAAGACGGCGGCCATGCAGCAGAAGGTGAAGAACTACCTGGAGGGCAACGGATACTTCATCCAGTGGAACCTGAAGGACTCCAACGTGGAGGCCTCGACCACCGACTCTGCCGAATAAGGGGGGGCGCTACCCCTCATGGCCGTGCCGGCCCCTACGTCACTCCCCAAGCGGGTGCATCATCACGTCGTGGTGGTGCACCCGCTTTCATTTTGCCCGTGGGGGCGGCGCCGCAGTTTCCGCGCATGTCCACGTTCATCCATCTCCCGGCGGGGCACGTGTCCACTTGCAGGGGCCGCGCCTTGTGCCGGCCCGCAACGCCGGAACGGCGTTTTGAACGATTCAACGTTGCACCGCCGAAAGAAGAAGATTTCGTCGTATCCGCCCGGAACACCGATGGCAACCGTCCGGCGTTTGTGACACCATCGGACATTCGAACGCCCTTCCAGGGCGTGCGGGCCGGCACAAGGCACGGCCCCTGCAAGTGGACATGATGCGGCGGCACATGGACATGATGCATCCGGCACGTGGGAACGACGCGACAACACATGGACACGACGCATCCAGCAAGTGGACACGACGCGGAGACAAGACGACACGCATGGATCAATTTCATGAAAAGCCGACTTGCATTGTCAACTATTCTCCCATCGATTTCAAGAACGGCCTTCTTGCAA
>CAZVWX010000312.1:0-2478 GCA_964631105.1 uncultured Prevotella sp.
TCTAGGCAGTCTTTCTTGCAAAAGTAACAAAAAGGATTGGCATTCGCAAACTTTTCGGGGCTCTTTGTAGGAAAAAATTCTGTAGTCAGAACGGCAGCCCCACGGCGAAGTGGAACGAGAAGTCGCGGCTGAAGTCGGGATGGAACACGGCGTAGTGCTCCTTCTGCGAGGTGTAGGCGGGGTTGACGGCCTTCATGCCGCCGTCGAAGCGCAGGATGAAGTAGCCGAAGTTCAGCCTCAGCCCCACGCCGTAGGCCACGGCCAGCTGCTCATAGAACTTGTTCCAGCGGAACTGGCCGCCGGGCTGCTCGGCATAGTCGCGCAGGGTCCAGATGTTTCCCGCGTCGACGAAGATGGCCCCGTTGATTTTCCAGAACAGCTGCGAGCGCAGCTCGGCGTTCAGGTCGAGCTTCACGTCGCCCGTCTGGTTGATGAAGTCGATGCGTCCGTCGGTTCCGCGGAACTTCCCCGGGCCGAGGCCGCGCACGCTCCATCCCCGCATCGAGTTGGCCCCGCCCGAGAAGTAGCGCTTCTCGAAGGGCAGCACGCGGCTGTTGCCGTAGGGCCACGCCACGCCCACGCCGGCGTGCAGGGCCAGGGTGTTGCGGTTGTCGAAGGCGACGAGGCGCACGTAGTCGGCGTCGAACTTGGCATACTGCGCGTAGGCGATGTTGAAGAGGGTGTGCTGCCCCTGCGCGTTGCGGTCGAAGCGCAGCGGCCCCGAGAGGGCGTTGAGCAGGTTGCCCGCCGTCTCCACGTTGGCCCTCACGGCGTGGACGCCGTCGCTGTAGCTGATGCCGAAGCCTATCTTCATGATGAAGAGGTCCTCGTAGTTGTAGCGCAGGATGGCGTTGCGGTTGCTCACGCTGTCCAGATAGTCGTGCTTGAACGTCTCCGAAATCCACGGCATGTACACGTAGTTGAGGTCGAGCACGTCGAGCCGGTAGCTCAGGTTGTGGCGCGGCTCGCTCCAGCGGTAGCGCCAGGCCGCCGAGAAGACGCGCCGGTGGAACTCCGGCCGGTTCTGCAGGTCCCAGCTCAGCGACAGCTCCGACGAGGCGGTCTGCCTGCGGCGGAAGCTGCGCGAGAGGAAGGGAGCCAGGAACCGCGGGAACGAGAGCTTCGTCTCAACCGAGTACTCCTGGTAGTCCTGGTCCTGGTAGCCCTCCAGCCCCGTGATGGCCTCGAAGGCGCCGCGCAGCTCCACGTCGAGCTGCTCGCTTCCGCGGAAGAGGTTCCGGTTGGTGTAGGTGAGCGACGCCGCCGCCCCCAAGTCGCCCGCCGTGTTGGTTCCCTCGGGCTGGAACGAGAGGGTGGACGGCTTGTTGGTGCTCACCTGGATGTTGCAGTCGAGCGTGAGCGTGTCGGGGGTCTCGCTGAAGCGGATGTTGGTGAACCTCACCGCGCCGAGGCGGCTGAAGTTGTTGTAGGTGCGCTGCAGGTCGGTGGCGCTGTAGGGGTGGCCGGATCTGATGGCCGTGTTGTTCTCCAGCACGCTCCGCCTGAGATGGATGCGGCCGGAGTCGCCCGGCAGGAAGTTCACGTCGCGTATGCGGTAGCGCGGGTGCTCGGTCTCGGGTGCGCTGTTGCTGGCGCGATACTTCAGCAGGTGGAGCGTCAGCGCCACGCCGTTGCGCCCGCGGATGGTGTCGGCGCTATACTGCATGAAGTCCTTGTGGAACCGGTAGTATCCGCGGTCGGCCAGCACGCGCGTGATGCGCTTGCGCTGGTCGTCGAGGCTCGCCACGGTGAAGGGCATCCCCCTGTGCAGGGCCCCGAGCACGGAGTCGGGCGCGGCGGCGAGCTCACGCGCTATCTGCGCGTCCTGGATGTCGTAGCCCACGCTGTCTATATAATAAGGTGTGCCGGGATGGAGCGTGTACACCGCCTTGAGCTTCCGCCCCCTGACGCGGGTGCTGAGCCGCACCGAGGCGTTCATGTAGCCCATGTTCTGCATGGCCATCGTCAGGTCTTGGCACGACAGGCGGGCCTGCGTGGTGTCGTAGACCACGGGCTCCTCGCCAATCTTGCGCAAGGTGCGGTTGAGCCATTTGGACGAGTCGCGGCCGGCAAGGGAGTAGGCGGCCAAGGGAATCTTGAACGCCGAGAACCACTTCGAGTTGGCCTTCTGCCGCACATAGGGCTCCAAGGCCGACACGTCGAAGCCTCGCTCGTCGGCCCTGAGCTCCACCTTGTCGAGCAAATAGGCTCGCTCGGGCAGCAGCCGTGACGTGGAACAGGCACTGAGAATCAGCAGGGATGGAAGTATGGTATATAAGAATCGCTTCAAAGCCTCTGTTTTTACAGAGCAAAGGTAAGGAAATAATTAGAGATTCGGGCAAAAAGAACACAAAATAAATCAGTTTGCTTTGATTTGTCTTCGGTTTGCCATGCGGGTCGGCACGAGGCACGGCTCCTGCCGTGGGGCCTCGGCGGCACCTCAACAATAAAAATAAGCGAGCTTATTTTGTATTGTCT
>CAZVWX010000313.1:0-2474 GCA_964631105.1 uncultured Prevotella sp.
TCTACGCCAACTTCAAGCCCGACCGCGGCAACTACACCAAGGACGGCAACCTGATTACCAGCAAGGTGGGCATCTATTCGCCCAACTCTAATGGCCTTTACGACATGGCGGGCAATGTGGCCGAATGGACCAGCACCATCTACACCGAGGCCGGTGTCGACGCCATGAACGACCTGAACCCGGAGCTGTCGTACAAGGCAGCCCGCGAAGACCCCTACCGGCTGAAGAAGAAGTCGGTCAGAGGCGGCTCGTGGAAAGACCCCGAGTCCTACATCCGCTCGGCGTGGCGCTCGTGGGAATACCAGAACCAGCCCCGCTCCTACATCGGGTTCCGCTGCGTGCGCAGCCTGGCCACCACATCGAGCACCAAACAAAAAGGAAGAAAAAACCGGAGATAACCATGTCGCAATATAGCAAATACAACTTCGTCTACCGTCTGCAGAAATGGATGGACACCGTCCAGGGGCAGACCTTCTTGAACTATGCCTACAGTTGGGGCGCCTCGGTGGTGATTCTGGGCGCACTGTTCAAGCTCACCCACCTGCCCGGGGCCAACCTGGCCCTTTTCATCGGCATGGGCACCGAGGTGTTCGTGTTCTTCATCTCAGCCTTCGACCGTCCCTTCGACAAGACCGCCGACGGCCGCGAGATTCCCACCAAGGTGACACCCGAGTATCTGGCGACCGGGCGTGTGACCTATTCCAACGACGAGGAGGCCGCGGCAGCCCGCGAGGCCGGGGCTCCGGCCGAGGCCGTGCAGACCATTGAGGAGGGGCAGCAGCCGTCGGCCCAGCCGTCAGCGCCGGGCGGCACCACCATCATCTTCGGTTCCCCCACCGTGGGCGCCGCCTCAGCAGGCGCCGCGCCGGCAGCAGGCACGTCTTCCGCCCCCGTCGCCGGAGCCCAGGGCGAGGCTTCCGCCCCATTACAGGGCGGAGGCGCAACCGTTGTCGCAGCCGGAGGAGCCCCCGCAGCCGCGCAGCCGCAACCCAACTACGTGCCGCAGATGAGCGTGGAAGAGGCCGAGAAGCTCAACGAGGCCCAAGGCAGCTATGTGGAAGAGCTGAAGAAGCTCGTCGAGACCTTGGGCAAGGTGAACGAGCAGAGCCAGCGGCTCACCCGCGACAGCGAGGAGATGGAGAACCTGAACCGCACGCTCACCGGCATCAGCCGCGTCTACGAGATGCAGCTCAAGGGCGCCAGCCAGCAGATTGGCACCATCGACCAAATCAACGAACAGACCCGCCGCCTCGCCCAGCAGATAGAACAACTGAACCAAATCTATGCCCGCATGATCGAGGCCATGACCGTGAACATGCGCACCGCCGCCCCCGGAGCCGCCCCGCAAGCCGGCGGCACCCTTTAAGCAATAAAACGAAGCAATGGCAATAAAGAAAAGACCAGTTTCTCCGCGCCAGAAGATGATCAACCTGATGTACATCGTCTTGATGGCAATGCTCGCGCTGAACATTTCCACCGAAGTGCTCAACGGCTTTTCCATTGTCGAGGAAAGCCTGAACCGCACCACGCGGAATGCATCCAAGGAGAACGAGGCTCTTTACGGCGACTTTGCCGAGCAGATGAAGTCGAATCCGCAAAAGGTGAAAGCCTGGTTCGACAAGGCCCAGGAGGTGAAGGGCATGAGCGACTCGCTCTACAACTTCGCCCAGCAGCTCAAGGAGTCGATAGTGAAGGAGGCCGACGGCCCCGACGGCGACGTGCACAACATCGACAATGTGGACAACCTCGACGCCGCGGGCACGGTGATGCTCGCCCCCGTCACGGGAAAGGGGCGCCGCCTCTACGACGCCATCAACTCCTACCGCGACCGCATCCTGAAGTTCGTCACCGACCCGCAGCAGCGCCAAATCATCTCCAGCAACCTCTCCACCGCCGTTCCCCACCGCCCCAACACGCTGGGCAAGAACTGGCAGGAGTACATGTTCGAGAACATGCCCGTGGCCGCCGCCGTGACGCTGCTCTCGAAGCTCCAGAACGACGTGCGCTACGCCGAGGGCGAGGTGCTCCACACGCTCGTGTCGCAGGTGGACTTGAAGGACATCCGCGTGAACAAGCTCGACGCCTTCGTCATTCCCGAGAAGACCACGCTCTATCCCGGCGAGCGCTTCAGCGCCGACATCGTCATGGCCGCCGTCGACACCACCCAGCAGCCCGACATCTACGTCAACGGCAGCCGCGTGAGCACGTCGGGCAAGTACACCTTCACCGCCGGCGGCGTGGGCGACCATCAGTTCTCCGGCTACATCCTCATGCGCAATGCCGACGGCGACGTGCTGCGCCGCAACTTCGTGCAGAAGTACAGCGTCATCCCCGCTCCCAACACCGCCACCGTGGCCGCCGACCTGATGAACGTGCTCTACGCCGGATTCCAGAATCCCGTGAGCGTGAGCATGCCCGGCGTGCCCCAGAACGCCGTGTCGCTGTCGGCCTCGGGGGCCTCTGTCAGCGCCAAG
>CAZVWX010000314.1:0-2473 GCA_964631105.1 uncultured Prevotella sp.
CGGCCAAGGAACTGAAGGTCGTCATGGACGGCGACAAGAACATCACCGCCACCTACTCGCAGAACGACTACGTCGTGGCCTGGGACCTCCACAACACGTCGAAGGCGCAGCCCTACACCGCCGACTTCTACTCCACGTCGGAGAATAACGAGGCCGGGCTCTACATCCGCAACTACACCACGGGCAACATCGACTCCAACCGCGGCATGTGGGTGCGCGACGGAGGCGTGGCCACCATCTGGGGGCTGCCCGTGAACTATGCCTTCGAGCTCCACTTCAACGCCACCAACTTCACCGACATGCGCGTCAAGGCCGACCTCTGGTACACCTACAACTATTGGGAGAAGGTGATTCCGCAGTGGTCCACCGACGCCAAGACCTGGCAGGCCGCCGGCGACACCATCACCATGACCAACTCGCAGACCACCCACGAGTTCACCCTGCCCGCCGAGGCCGACCACCAGGCCAACATCTACGTGCGCTTCATGCCCGACCTCGACTCGCCCGTGCTCAACGAGGGCGCCAGCGACTACAGGCCCATCTGGATCAGCAATGTCTACGTGTTCGGCCAGCAGAACGTCGTCGACGACGGACAGGCGCCGAAGTATCTCAGCTCCGTGCCCGCCGATGGCGCCACGGGCGCGTCGGCCACAGGGCGCATCGTGCTCACCTTCGACGAGAAAGTGAAGCTCACCGACAAGGCCGCCGCCACGCTGGGCGGCGAGGCCATCACAGGCTCGGCTGCCGGCAAGAGCCTCGTCTTCCCCTACTCGGCCTTGAAGTACAACACCACGTATGAGTTCAAGCTGGCAGCCGGAAGCGTGGCCGACCAGACCGACAACGTGCTCGACGAGGACATCTCGCTCAGCTTCACCACCATGGAGCGCAAGCAGCCCGAGGCCCGCCTCTACGACGCCATCGTGGCACAGGACGGCACGGGCGACTACACCACCGTCGCAGCCGCGCTCTCGGCGGCTCCTGCAAACGCCACCTCGCCCTGGCTCATCTTCATCAAGGCCGGCACATACGAGGAGCAGCTCCACGTCACCAAGCCCTTCATCCACCTCATCGGTGAGGGACGCGACAAGGTGAAGCTCACCTGGTACGGACTCTCCGGCGACCTCGGCGACGACACCAAGGCCCTGGCCGACCAGCAGGGCGTGAAGTACGAGCTCAACGGCACGGCAAAGGCCGGCCCGTCGTTCCACGTCGAGGCCACCGACTTCTATGCCGAGGGCATCGAGTTTGAGAACTCGTGGGGCATGAAGATGCTCAACGGCCCGCAGGCCCTCGCCGTGACGACGCGCCAGGACCGCGCCATCTTCAACAAGGTGGGCATGAGCTCCTACCAGGACACCTACTATTCCAACTCGGCCGTCAACACGCGCGCCTTCGTCAAGGACTCCTACATCACCGGAGCCGTCGACTTCATCTACGGCGGACAGGAGGTCTACTTCGAGAACGACACGCTCGACATCAACCGCCCGAGCGGCGGCTTCATCGTCGCGCCGAGCCATGACGCCACGGCTAAGTATGGCTACGTGTTCAACAACACCGTCATCACCACCACCTACACCAAGAACCCCGAGGACTACAGCGTCTGGCTCGGACGGCCCTGGCACAACAATCCCAAGACCGTGTTCCTGCACACCAAGATGGAGGTGACGCCCAACGACTCGCTCTGGTACGCCACGATGGGCGGCCTGCCCGCAGTGTGGGCTGTCTACGACCTGACCGACAAGGACGGCAACCCGCGGTCAACCGTTTCCCGCGAGTACTACTACCGCACCGAGAACGGCACGCAAATCTGGAAGAAGGCCAAGAACACCATCTCCGACGAGGAGGCTTCGCAGTACACCATCGCCAACGTCATGCGTGGCGGCGACGACTGGCAGCCCGAGGTGATTTGCGAGCAGACCGCCAACGCCGAGGTGACCAACGAGGGCGGACAGCTCAGCTGGAATCCCGTCGACTATGCCATCTGCTACGTCGTCTTCAAGGACGGACTGGCCTATGCCTTCACCACCGACAGCAAGTTCGCTTGCACGGAGACGGGCAGCTACATGGTGAAAGCCGCCAGCGAGTATGGCGTGCTCTCGGGAGCCTCCAACACGGTGCAGGTGGGCGAGCTCACCGGCATCAGCGAGGTCGGCAGCAGCGTGCCCGCCGCCAAGGGGCCGAAGTTCAACATCGCCGGACAGCGTGTCGGCAATGGCTATCATGGCGTGGTCATCCAGAACGGACACAAGTATCTGAGCAAGTAACCCCCGCTTGCCCGAAGCATCAACAGGCAGAGGCCCCCGTCGCTCGTTGCGGCGGGGGCCTCTTGCCTTATATGCCTCTTGCAGAAATCAATTATCTGCATTCTTGCGGGAAACCCATGCGTCTCGCTGCGTCCCGGCAACGGCGCGGGGCTGCATGTCCGTGGCTGGGGTCGTGCCTTGCGCCGACCCGCCCTCAGCCGAGTGGTATT
>CAZVWX010000315.1:0-2465 GCA_964631105.1 uncultured Prevotella sp.
CTGGATTTCGGCCACGGGACTGAGCAAGCCCACCATCTCGGGCGCAAAGGCATACATCACCGCCCCCATCACCGCCATCACCGCCATGCCCATGCCCACGGCCAGGAAGGCGAAGTTCTTGCACAGGTCCATGCGCCCGGCGCCGTGGGTCTGGCCCACGAGGGTCGTCGCAGCGTCGCCGATGCCGTAGCCCGGCATGTAGCAGAGGCTTTCCACCGTGATGGCAAAGCTGTTGGCCGCGATGGCAATGTTGCCCAGCGGAGCCACGATGAGCGTGCTCACCACCTGTGCGCCGCTCATCAGCACCCCCTGGACGGCGATGGGCGTGGAAATCCTGACGGCTGTGCGCACGTATTGCCACGTCCACTGGAACCTCGCGTGGTCGAGCCTCAGGGCGAGTATCTTGCTCCGGCACGTGGCCATGTAGGTCTGCACGCCCGAAGTGAGCGCGTAGGCAGCCAGCGTGCCCAGCGCCGCTCCGGTCACGCCCAGCCCCAGCTGGTAGATGAAGAGGTAGTTGAAGGCCACGTCGAGCGCCGCCGCGGCAATGCTCATGGCCGACGGCGTGCGCATGTTGCCCGAGCTTTTCAGCATGGCTCCCGACAGATTGAAGAGCAGCACGAACGGGATGGCGAGCGAGAAGATGAGGAAATAGGCCGAACTGTCGGCGGCAATGTCGGCACCGCCGCCGAGCCAGAAGGGCAAGCGTCCCGACACGGCCACGCCCGCCAGCATGGCCAGCAGGCTGAAGAGCAGTCCGCACACCAGGGCGTGGCGGAACACCTGGCGCGCCCGCACGAAGTCGTTGGCCCCGACGAAGTGGGCCACTTGGACTGAGAAGCCCGTCGACAGGGCCCCCATCACGCTGCCCATGAGCCATGTGGACGACTCCACGAGGCCGATGCTGGCCGATGCTTGTGCGCCGAGATGGCCCACCATCGACGCGTCGATGAAGAACATCAGCACCGAGGTGACCTGTGCCAGTATCGACGGGATGCTCAGCCCGATGATCAGGTTGAGCTTCTCGGCGCCGCGGAGCGGACGCCCCAGGCGGATGGATTCGAGCAAATGGTCTGTTGTCTTGCCTACAAGCATAAGTCCTGCAAAAAAATGCGGGTGCAAAGTTAATAAGAATTTATAAGATAAGGCGTCTTCGCCGACGAAAATATTGCAATGGAAACCTTGGTTCTTGACAATCTCACCGTGGGTTACCGCCAGGGCAGGCGGCGCCACGAGGTGCTGCGCGGCATCAGCCAGGCCTTCTCCTCCGGCACACTGACCTGCCTGCTGGGGCCGAACGGCATCGGCAAGTCCACCCTGCTGAAGACCATGGCGGGATTTCTGCCACCGCTGGCGGGCTCGGCCACCATCCTCGGCAAGCCCTTGCAGGCCTACTCCCGGCACCAGTTGTCGCTCGTGGTGAGCGTGGTGCTCACCGGGCGCGGCGACGTGCGCAACCTCACCGTTGAGGAAGTCGTGGGTCTCGGGCGCTCGCCCTACACTGGATTTTGGGGCCGGCTGCGCGACGCCGACCGGCGTGTGGTGGCCCGGGCCATGGCCACCGTGGGCATTGGCCGGCTGGCCGGGCGCATGGTGCAGACCCTGAGCGACGGCGAGATGCAGAAGGTGATGATTGCCAAAGCCTTGGCCCAGCAGACCCCCATCGTCCTGCTCGACGAGCCCACGGCTTTCCTTGACTTCGGGAGCAAGGTGGAGACCATGCGTCTGCTGATGCATCTGGCGCACAGCGAGAACAAAACCATCATCCTCTCCACGCACGACCTGCAACTCGCCGCACGCTTCGCCGACTCGTTGCTGCAGGCTTCCGGCGGCCTCCTCCGACCCGTGGCGCAGATGGCCGTGGAGGAGGAAATCGGCAGGCTGCTGGCGTGAGCGGCCTTCCCGCACGGCCCGCGGGCGCGATTCCCTGCCCCGTAACTGCAAAAATCGCGGGAAATAAGTGCCGTTCCGTTTTGTATTCTCTTCAGTTTGCCGTAACTTTGCAGCAGTAAACAAATTCCTTTAGCATGAACGAATTACAATTAAAGTACGGATGCAATCCCAACCAGAAGCCGGCCCGCATCTACATGGAGCATGGCGAACTGCCCGTAACGGTGCTCAACGGCCGGCCGGGGTATATCAACTTCCTCGACGCGCTCAACTCCTGGCAGCTGGTGAGGGAGCTCAAGGCCGCCACCGGGCTGCCCGCCGCCGCCAGCTTCAAGCACGTCTCGCCCGCGGGAGCCGCCGTGGGACTGCCCCTGGACGCGACGCTGAAGAAGATCTACTTCGTCGATGACGTCGATTTCGAGCTCTCACCCCTGGCCAACGCCTACGCCCGGGCCCGCGGCGCCGACCGCATGTGCTCCTACGGCGACTTCTGCGCCCTGAGCGACACGTGCGACGAGGCCACGGCAAGGCTCATCAAGCGCGAGGTGAGCGACGGTGTCATCGCTCCAGGCTAC
>CAZVWX010000316.1:0-2464 GCA_964631105.1 uncultured Prevotella sp.
TCTCAAGCGTCTCGCGGTCGGCCTGGTGCTGCTGGCGGTAGATGATGAAGCTCTTGGCCACCTTGTAGTAGCCCTCCTCCATCAGCGCCGTCTCCACCTGGTTCTGCACCTCTTCCACCTTGATGCCGTCGTGGAGCTGCAGGCGGCTGATGATTTTGGAGATGGTGCCCAGGTTGGCCTGCTCGCCCACCGAGTCGAAGGCCTTGATGATGGCAGTCATGATTTTGTCGAGTGAGAACGCGTCCTTGCTGCCGTCGCGCTTGATGATTGTGAAGTCCTTGATGTCCATTGCTTTGTTTCTCTCTTTTGGTAAACTTTTTAAGTTTTCCGATGGCGAAAGTTTTCCGTTTTGGAAAACTTTTCGCGCCGCCGGCTTTGATAAGTTGACTGGTTTCGATTGTCGATTGCTCTGCAAAAGTAGTCAAAAAAGGCCTAACTCGTATGCCGGGAGGGAATTATTTTTCAATTTTAACATTGGAAAAAAGCACAGCAAACGGCAAACGTGCTGAAAGAGAAACCGCTCCGCCGATTCCGTTAAAGGAAAGGCGGAGTCGGTGGGGCGTGGGACTCACGCTTCCCCACCGCCCTCGTCCGTTCGGGGCGCGGGGAAGGCGCTGGCCATGGCCCGCGCCTGGCGGCTGAGCCAGTCGACGAACGCCGCGTCGCCGCGCACGTCGACGTGGTCGTAGAGGCCGAGCACGAAGCGCCCCACGCCGAGGTAGCTCGCCACGTCGAGCTCGACCGCCCACCGGTCGCCCTCGGGCCTGACGAAGCGCGCCGCCGGCGGGTACTCCTCGGTCAGCAGGTGGTGGGCCAGCCGGTCGGCCAGGAGGCTGACGTGGCGGCGCTCCTCGCCGCTGAACATGAACACGTCGGTGAACACCTCGCGGTGGCGGTCCTCGTGGCTCCACACCACGTCGAGCAGCGCCACGTCGGCCATGCGCGCCACCCGGAACGTCTTGTTGCAGGCCGACGCGGGCTCGTAGGCACGCAGGTCGTTGTTGTTGTTCATCAGCAGGAAGGGCTCCACCACGCGGTCGGCCACCGTGCCGCTGTGGGGCGAGGAGTAGCCGCGCAGGGCCACCATGCGCTTGCCCTTGATGGCGGCGTAGAGCACGCCCACGTTGTGGGCCTGCTGCTCGCGCACGTCGGGCGAGCTGAGGATGCGCAGGTCGTAGAAGCGGTCGAGCTTGTGGCGTATGCGGCTGACGATGGCGTTGCTGTCGTCCACCTTATTTAATATGGACATGAGGGTGAGGGCCTCCTCCTCGGTGAAGTTGATGGTCTCGAAGAGGTGGAGGAAGAAGGGCGACTGGCGGTCGATGCTGTAGGTGTGGCCCTGCTTCTCGACGATGAAGCCCCAGTCGCGGAAGCTCTCCAGATAGTAATAGAACATGCGGCGCGAGATGCCCGTGCGCCCGCACACCTGGGCCACGTCGTAGCGGTGGTTCTCGGTGAGCAGCAGGAGCAGGCGCAGCTCCTTTTCCAGCTTGTCGTGTCGCATGTCGTCAGTCCTTGAAGGGCAGGCGCGGCTCGCCCGCGAGGTTGTAGCTCAGCCGGTGGTAGGGCGACACGCCGTGCAGGCGGATGCCCTCGCGGTGCTTCGGCGTGGGGTAGCCCTTGTTGCGCTGCCAGTCGTAGTAGGGGTATTCGGCGGCCAGGCGGTCCATGTATTCGTCGCGGTAGGTCTTGGCGAGGATGCTCGCCGCGGCAATGGCCTGGTACTTGCCGTCGCCGCCCACGACGCACGCCGCCCTGAGCGGCCGGCCGCCGTTCCAGCCGGGGCAGTAGGGGTCGAAGCGGTTGCCGTCGACGATGACGGCCTCGGGGCGCACCCCGAGCGTGTCGAGGGCGCGGTGCATGGCCAGGAAGCTGGCGTGGAGGATGTTGATGCGGTCGATCTCGCGCGGCGCGGCCACGCCCACGGCCCAGGCCACGGCGTCGCGCTCTATCTGCCGCCGCAGCTCGCCGCGGAGCCGCGGCGAGAGCTTCTTGCTGTCGTTGAGCAGCGGGTTGTCGTAGGCGGCGGGCAGGATGACGGCCGCCGCAAACACGCTCCCGGCCAGGCAGCCGCGCCCGGCCTCGTCGCAGCCGGCCTCAATCTTGTCAGTATAGTAATGTGGTTGAAGCATCGTTCATATGAATTCTGCGGCACCCCGCGGAGCATGGCAACCGCCATGGAACATTCCAGTAAAGGCATCCAACATCAGCCGCATGCAGGAAATGGCCTGGCTATTATTTTGCATATGCGAGTGTATACCGTTTACTTTCCCATGCAAGGCAAGAAGCATTATGGTCAAGAAAGTCGTTGAACACCGCCTCTATAACAGGAACGGTCACAGAATTGCCAAATTGCTTGTAGGCGAATTGGTCTACAGGGTTCGGCTTGAAAGAATCCGGGAACCCCTGCAAGCGTGCACATTCACGAGGTGTTATGTGGCGGACCCTGTTGTTCTGTATCACC
>CAZVWX010000317.1:0-2453 GCA_964631105.1 uncultured Prevotella sp.
ATCGCAAGAACGGCCTTCTTGCAATGTGTAAGCGGCCTTCTTGGCATCGAAGAAGGCCGTTCTTCGAGGCAAAGAAGGCCGTTCTTCGGACCGAAGAAGGCCGTTCTTCGAACTGACCCCCTGTTTTTCTCGCATCTTTACAAAACCGTAAGCAAACCGGGGAACAAACTTCGCAGAATGTCGCAAAAGCGCGGGATAACCCGACTTTCCGTCAAAACAGGGTTTTTGAAAGGACGGGTAAAAATGTAAATATTTACTCTATCAGTGACATCCATACCAATCCGAGCCGCCCGTCACACATCGTCCAGTCACTAAAAAAGCGGAAGGATTATGGGCAGAGAGAAATGGAAGCCCTTCATCAGCATCGTCATCTCGGTGCTCACCGCCCAACTCTGCACGACCGGCCTCGCGAGTTGCATGGCACTGGTGTAGCCCGTGTTTATGTAAACGCCTGTTCCTTGCCGTTGTGTTTCTAGTCCATGGGGAAACGCGGGAAGGGCATGGCAAGTGTAACAGCCTAACTGTCTCTTTCCGCCAAATCAATGAGCTCGATACCTATCCGCTCCACCACGCCTGTAACCAATGCGTTGCCCATCAGAAAGGCACGGCGGATGTCGGATGCTCCCAGTGTGTGGTTGCCTCCCAGGGCGCGGGACAATGGAAGCTGAGGCGCTCGCCCGTAGCGGGGTGGGTGAACGCTATGTGGGCGGCGTGCAGGTAGAGGCGGCCGGCGGGCGTGCCATAGAGGCGGTCGCCCAGGATGGGGGCTCCAAGCCCGAGCCGGCTGGCGCAGTGGACGCGGAGCTGGTGGGTGCGCCCCGTGTGGGGCGTGAGCTCCACGCTGAACGCGCCCTCGCCGGCCTGGGCCACGACGGCATAGTCGGTGACGGCCTCCTTGCCGTGCTCCACGTCGACGCGCTGGCGCGGGCGGTGGGCCTCGTCGGGCGAGAGGGGCAGGCTGATGACACCCTGCTGGCCCACGCGGAGCGCGCGGCCGGGCAGGGGGCAGACCACGGCCACATAGCCCTTGTCCACCTCGCGGCGGGCAAACTGGCGTTGCAGCGCCTTGTAGGTGGCCTCGTCCTTGGCCGCCAGGAGCAGTCCGCTGGTGTCCATGTCGAGCCGGTGGGCCATCATCAGGCGCCGGGCCTCGGGGTGCTGGCGGCGCAGCACGTCGAGCACCGACGTGCGGCTGCCCGTGCCCGGCACGGCGAGCATGCCCGCCGGCTTGTCGACGAGGATGAGGTGGGGGTCGTCGAAGAGCGTGCGCGGAGCGGGGAGGCTGTCGTCGTCGGCTTCGAGCGGATTGCCCTCCACGCTGAGCCCTTGCAGCATCCACTCCAGGATGGGCTTGCAGCGGCTGGAGCAGGCCGGATAGAAAAGGCCCGGGAGGCGGAGCTCGCCCGCGTGCGGCCGGCCCCACCAGAACATGGCCATGCAGCAGGGGCGGAGGTGGTGGGTGAAGGCATATTGCAGCAGCTTGGGCTCGCAGCACTCGCCCGCGCCCGAGGGTGGCGGCGGCGCGGGCAGGGTGGGGGAAAGCTGCGGATGGCGGGCCCGCCAGTAGTCGGCAAAGACTTGCGTGAGGGGCCGGGTCTCGCCACGCGCGTTGCGTAGGCGGAACTGGGCGAAGAGCCAGGCCTGCAGCCGGGTGCTCCGGAGCTCGCGCTCGGTGCGGAGACGGGCCAGGGGCGCTTCGTAGAGGCGGCGGAACTGCTGTCGTTCGGCCTCGACGAGTGCGGCGTAGTGCTGCCGCGTGCGCCGGAGCTCGGCCTTGCGAAACTGGCTCTCGCGCACCATGGCCTGCTGCTCGTCGGCGGTGAGGGGCGTGGCGTCCTGGCGCCGGCGGTCGCGTGCGGCCTTGGCCCGGCGCATCTCGTCGGCTCGTGCGGCTATGGCCCTCGCGGCCTCCGCCTCCAGGGCGTGGAGCGCCCGCAAGGCCTCCTGCCGGCGGGGGTCGCTGCTGAGGGCGGCCATCTGCCGGTTGATTTCGCTGATGCGTGCCTCCTCCTGCTTGAAGTGGCCCGTGGGTTGCAGATAGTCCACGATGGGCGGCACGAACAGATGGGCGACACGGCTCCAGGCCTTGCCGTCCTCGCCGCGCGGCGGCTCGTCGATGCCCTCCATCTGTCCGCTGTAGGCCGCCAGGAAGCCCAGCCGGTCGTCGGCGTCGGCCGCCACGAGCACCCCCATCATCTTGCCCTCGGCGGCGGGTGGGGGTAGCATGGCCTGCAGGCGGCGGGCGGCCAGCCGGCAGAGCGGGTGGGGCTCGTAGCAGAAGGGATTGTTGAAGCGCCGGGGAGGCTCCAGCGCGGTGTCGAGCCGGTGGAAGGTCATGGCTTCGGCTCGGGCGGGAAGAGGCCGAAGAGGCGGTCGTCGATGAGGTCGGTCACCTTGCGGAAGTCCTCGGCGCTCTCGGCGAAGTTGACCCGGTCGCCGTCGACGATGATGAG
>CAZVWX010000318.1:0-2450 GCA_964631105.1 uncultured Prevotella sp.
TGTCGCGGATGCGCGACTTCCCCGTGTTCTTGCCCGTCATCAGCGTGCATCGCGAGGGCGATGAGATGCCGCTCCCCGCATAGCACTGGGTGAACCTGGTGCCCGTGGCCGCCAGGCGGTCGATGTTCGGCGTGCTGATATATCGGTTGCCATAGCAGTGCAGGTCGCCGAAGCCGAGATCGTCGGCCAGGATGAAGATGATGTTGGGCCGTTCGGGCGTGGCCTTCCGCCCGTCCTCCTGGGCCGCGGCGCTGGCCGTGGCCGTCACGGCCAGCCCGCATAAGATGATTTCCTTTTTCATATGAATAGCAATTCGTGCCGCCGGACGGCAATTCGTGCCGCCGGACGGCGGTGTATGCCGCGCGGCTAGCCCTCGCGGAAGAAGTCGAGGGCTTCCTTGATTTCCTCGTCGGTGGCCGTCTGGTTGATGCGGATGTCGCCGATGCCGCCGAGCAGCGTGAAGTTGATATGGTCGGCCGTGTTCTTCTTGTCGTGGCGCATCAGTCCGATCAGCTCGGGATAGTCGTCGCACGTGACGGGCAGCGAGCCGTAGTTCTCACGGATGAAGGCCACCGTCTGGCGCATGGCGCCGACGGGGAACCCCGCCTTGGCCACGCTCAGATAGAGCTCGGGGATCAGCCCAAAGGCGACGGCATACCCATGGAGCACGGGCGTGCGCCGAAGGCTCCAGCTCTCGAAGGCGTGGCCAAAGGTGTGGCCCAGGTTCAGGGCCTTGCGGATGCCGCTCTCGCGGGGGTCTTCCTCCACGATGCGCTCCTTCACCTTGACCGACTTGCCCACCATGAGCTGCAGTTTCTCCAAATCGGGCTCAGCCAAATTGAAGCCGAGAAGCTCCGCCCAAGTCGGCTCGTCGGAGATGAGGCCGTGCTTCAGCATCTCGGCATAGCCCGAGCGGATGTTCCCGGTGTCGAGGGTCTGGAGGAAAGCCGTGTCGATGATGACGAACTTGGAGTCGCTGAACACGCCGACCTCGTTCTTCAGTCCGCCAAAGTTGATGCCCGTCTTGCCTCCCACCGATGCGTCGACCATGGCCAGCAGCGTGGTGGGCACATTGATGAAGTTGATGCCGCGCTTGAAGGTGGAGGCCGCAAATCCCCCCAGGTCGGTCACCATGCCGCCCCCGAGGTTGACAAGGCAGCTGTGGCGCGTCGCCCCGCCCGCCTGCAGCGCCTTCCACACCGCCACGAGCGAGTCCAAGTCCTTATGGCTGTCGGTGGCGGAAATGGTGACGGGTTGCGCCTTCTTCATGCAGAAGAAGCGGCTCATCACGGGCCAGCACACCTCACGGGTCGTTTCGTCGGTGAGCACGAAGAGGCGGTCGTGCTCACATTCCGAGATGGCCGTAGCCAGCGCGTTGTTCAGTCGTTTCGATATGATTACTCTCTGCTCCATTCTCTATAACATACTAAAAGGTTCACATCGCAAAGATAACAAAAAGATGTGAAAGGGCAAAATCTTCTTCCGCTTTTTCTGAAAAGAGTTGTCTTCCCGCCCTCCGCGGGCCGCCATTTCTTCGTCCGGGGCACTTCCCCGCCCCCCGCGGGCCGCCATTTCTTCGTCCGGGGCACTTCCCCGCCCCCCGCGGGCCGCCATCTCTCCGTCCCGGGCCCCAGAAGCCACGTTCCCCCGACGACCGGGCCGGCGCCGCCTGCCCCAACGCCCCCCAGAAGGCAGCCGGAGTGGCATTTTTGTGCCCCATAAGGCCACAGGAACAGAATTAAACAAGCCAATCGTTTGGCCAAACGGGAAAAAAGCCGTAACTTTGCGGCCAGTTTGGGCGAAGTGTGCCCGGACGCAAGCAACATAAAGTCTAACTTTATTAACATTTAATTTATTATTATCATTTATGTCAGATTTTAAGAACGTCAAGCCATTGGACGACTTCAACTGGGACGAGTTTGAGAATGGCACAAGTTCCAATGTCAAGAAAGAAGACCAGGAAAAGGCCTACGACGAGACCCTGAACAAGATTCAGGACCACGAGGTGGTCGAGGGAACCGTCATCTCCATCGACAAGAAAGAGGTGGTGGTGAACATCGGCTACAAGAGCGACGGCATCATTCCCGCGTCGGAGTTCCGCTACAATCCCGAGCTGAAAGTGGGCGACAAGGTGGAAGTGTATGTCGAGGAACAGGAAGACAAGCACGGCCAGCTGGTGTTGTCGCACAAGAAGGCCCGCCTGGCCAAGAGCTGGGAGAAGGTGAACGAGGCCCTCGAAAAGGACGAGGTCATCCAGGGCTACATCAAGTGCCGCACCAAGGGTGGCATGATTGTCGACATCTTCGGCATCGAGGCCTTCCTCCCCGGCAGCCAAATCGACGTTCACCCCATACGCGACTACGACGTGTTCGTGGGCAAGACCATGGAGTTCAAGGTTGTGAAAATCAACCAGGAGTTCCGCAATGTCGTCGTCAGCCACAAGGCCCTCA
>CAZVWX010000319.1:0-2447 GCA_964631105.1 uncultured Prevotella sp.
TTCGCCTCGTAGCCGGTCCGCCCGCACTGGGCGTGGCCGCCGAGGGCCGCCCGGGCCAGGGTTACGGTTAATAATGTTTTCTTCATTTTCGTTTGATAAGGGTTGATGTTTTGATGGTTTCTATATGGTAGTCCCCCCTTTGGGGGGCTCTGGACAGCCCCCAAAGGGGTGGGGGAGGGTTCCGCTCCGCAAGTTGCGCCTCGCCGAGGCACGTCGTCAGCCGCAGGCCTTTCTGTATATATATGTATGGCATGTCCTTACTTCCCGGCGTTGGCGTTGGCGGCGGCCTCCTCCTTCACGATGATGCGGCGGTTGACGAGCAACAGGCCAATCGTGACGAGGGCGAGGATGGCGGCCCCAATCCACTTGATGTACTTCAAGGCTGCATAGATGCAATAGCCGAAGAGGCTGCTGCCGAAGTCCATGCTGCCGGCCTCGAAGCCGTCGGGCACGTGGGAGGCCTTGTCGCCCGTGGCCGCATAGACGGCGTGGGCGGCCTTGGTGAAGTCGGGTGCCATGTCGGTGACGAACCACAGGCCGACCATGAGGGCGATGAGCCCGACGATGTAGGTCTTCACCACGTTGCCCTTGGTGAACGGCAGCATGACGGGGAAGAGGTAGAACAGGCCGGCGAGCGAGGCCAGGGGCAGAAACTGGTTGGCGGGCAGCACGACGGCGAGGATGAGATAGGTGGGGATGAGGAAGAGCGTCACCACCAGCGCCGTGGGATGGCCGATGACGAGGGCGGGGCTCATGCCGATGTGCACCTTCTTGCCGTGGAACTTCCGGTCGACGATTTCCTTGGTCTTGTCGGAGATGGGCATCAAGCCGTCGATGAAGAGCTTGGTGATGCGCGGGATGAGCTCCATCACGGCGCCCATCGTCACGCCGAGGAAGAGCACCTTCTTGACGTCGAGCTGGGCCACGAGGCCGATGAGGGCGCCCACGATGACGCCGAGGATGAGCGGCTCGCCCAGCACGCCGAACTTCTTCTTCAGCCCCTCGGCGTCGATGTCGAGCTTGCTGAAGCCCGGAATCTTGTTGAGCACCCAGTCGATGCAGAGGGCGAAGGGCACGAAGCTCTGGCAGAAGGGTTGCGGCACGGAGATGCCCGGCAGGTTGTAGTACTTCTGGAACTTCTCGGCGGTGAGGTCGGCCATGACCAGCGTGATGATGTAGCACACGATGGCGGCGAAGTAGCCCCACGCCAGGCTCTGGTCGAAGACGAAGTAGACCACGGCCCCGATGAAGGCGAAGTGCCAGTAGTTCCACAGGTCGATGTTCACCGTGCGCGTGGTCTTGGTGATGAGCATCAGGAAGTTCACGCCCAGGCAGATGGGGATGATGAGTGCGCCCACGGCCGTGTTGTAGGCCACCGACGCGGCGGCCGGCCAGCCCATGTCGAACACGCCGAGCTGGAGGTGGTAAATCTCGGAGATGGCCGAGAGCGGACTGCCGAAGTTGTCGGTGAGCAGGGCGGTGACGATGCCCAGGCCGACGAATCCGACGCCGACGTAGAGGCCCGACTTCAGGGCCTTGCCGAACTTCATGCCGATGCACAGGCCGATGATGGTGAAGATGATGGGCATCATCACTGACGCGCCGAGGCTGATGATATAGCTAAATACTTGTTGCATGATGGTATAGGTTGTTTTTGATTTGTTTTCGCAGGTAACGCCGGGGCTAGTCTTGGAAGTAGACCCGCTTCACGCGGTTGCTGATGGTGGTGAGCACCTCGTAGGGGATGGTGCCGAGCGCGTCGCTGAGCGTCGTCACGGGCAGGTGGTCGCCGAAGATTTCCACGCTGTCGCCCTCGTGGCAGTCGATGCCCGTGACGTCGATCATGGCCACATCCATGCAGATGTTGCCCACGTAGTCGGCCCGCCGGCCGTTCACGAGGCAGTAGGCGTGGCGGTTGCCGAGGTGGCGGTTGAGGCCGTCGGCATAGCCGATGGGGATGGCCCCGATGACGCTGTCGCGGGTGAGGACGGTCTTGCGGCTGTAGCCCACGCTGTCGCCGGCGGGCACGTGGCGCAGCTGCAGGATGGTGGTCTTCAGGGTGGACACGTTGTTGATGACGGCGTTGTTGCGCGGGTTGATGCCATAGAGCCCCAGGCCGAGGCGGCACATGTCGAGCTGCCGCTCGGGGAAGTGCTCGATGCCGGCGGAGTTGTCGATGTGGCGCAAAATCTTGTGGTCGAAGGAGGCCTGCAGCTGGCGGCTGGCGCGGTCGAAGAGTGCGAACTGGCGTGCGCTGAAGTCGTCGAAGCTGTCGTCGTCGCTGCCCACGAAATGCGAGAACACCGAGCGGGGGATGACGGCGTTCTGCTGCTTCAGGCGGCGGATGAGCTCGTCCATGTCGCGCTCGGGGTCGAAGCCCAGGCGGTGCATGCCCGTGTCGAGCGTGATGTGGACGGGAGAGCCCGTGATGCCCTCCTTCTCGGCGG
>CAZVWX010000320.1:0-2413 GCA_964631105.1 uncultured Prevotella sp.
GTACATTGACAAGGCGAGGCGGCTCACGCTGAACGCAAGCCTGGGGCAGCGGTTCCTCCATCATGTCGACTTTGCCATTGCCACCGGCGGACGTGCCGGCGGCCTGAGCAAGGTGGACAACCACAACCTCGGGGGGACGCTGAAACTTTCCTACCAGTATGCGTCGTTCACCGCATCGGTGGACGGCAAGGTGGCCTGGACGCACGCCAAGGGCGACGCCTCCGGCTTTGCCGCCATCAATGCCTGGGACTATCGATACGGTCTGACGGTGAACAGCACCCTGCCGTGGCAGGTGGGACTGGCCACCGACCTGCGCATGTACAGCCGGCGGGGCTACTCGGTGGGCGAGATGAACACCAACGACCTGGTGTGGAACATGCTGCTGTCGAGGAGCTTCTGCAAGGGAAGGCTCACGGCCAAGGCGCAGGCTTTCGACATGCTCCGCCAGCTTTCGAACACCACCTATGGCGTTACGGCGCAAGGCCACACCGAGCGGTGGCGCAAGAGCATTCCCCGGTACGTACTGCTGTCGCTGGCATGGAAGTTCAACCACAACCCGAAGCAGGTGAGGCAGAACACGGGAATGTATTGACACCGGGCGGATTGCCCCGGCCGGGGCGCAGGCCAAGGGGCTCTGGGAGCCATACGGCGACGGGGGCCAGGCCTGTTGGCTGAGAGCCTTGGGCCTGTTGGCTGCGGGTTGGAGGCTGTTGGCTGTGGGTTGGGGGCCTGTTGGCCGCGGGTTTGGGCTGTCGTCCTCGCCCTCGTCCTACATCCCGCGGGCCTTGTAAATGGTGTCCTTGGCCGCGTTGATTTCCTGCAACTTCTTCTCGGCGGCCTTGCGCACGTCCTCGCCCAGGGCCGCCACGCGGTCGGGATGGTTCTTCAGCGCCAGCTTGCGGTAGGCCTGCTTCACCTCGTCGTTGCTTGCGTCAGGGCGCACGCCCAGCACCTTGTAGGCGGCCTCCAGGTCGCTCTCGCCCTGCTTCAGGTTGAGCATCGACTCCAGTTCGGCCATCTGCAAGCCCAGGTGGGACGTAATCTCGCGCAGGGCCGCCACCTCCTCGGCCGACACATGGCCGTCGGCCTGGGCGATGAGCACCAGATAGTTGAGCAGCTGGAGCCGCTCCTCATAGGTCATGCCGCGTGCCATCTGGTGGCAGCTGTCCTGAATCACCGTGCGGTATTGCGCCTGCCCCATCTGGTCCTGCTGCTGGAAGAGCTTCAGCATGATGTCGTTGCCCTGGTCCACGGCCGCCTGGCCGAAGCTGTTGCGCAGGAATCGCCTGACAAACTCCATTTCGGAGTGCATCACCTTGCCGTCGGCCTTGACGATGTAGGCCGAGAGGACGAGCAGCGAGAAGAAGAACGCGTTGCGCTGCCCCTCGTTCTGCCGCTGCTGCGAGGTGTATCCGTGGGCCTGTCCGCCCGACGGCGCACCCTCGCCGTCATCGTCGGTGGCCTTGTCGAAGAGCGCCCCCAGGGCGTAGCCGGCCAGTGCGCCAAGCACGCTGCCCGTGGTGATGAAGCCGAGAAAGCCGCCAATCCATTTTCCTAATGCCATAAGCTGTTGTTGTTAAAGGTTCTGATAGTCTGGAATGTCCTCCAGGAAGCCATATTTTTGTTGTTCGTAATCCATCTTGCAGATGTAGTGCTCCAGGCCGTTCGACACCACCAGGTAGTCCACGCGCAGCAGCAGGTTGTAGGCCGACACCTGGTCGAACACCTTTTGCGTGATGGCGATGGCGGGCGCCTTGTATTCCACAATCATCCTGGGTTGCAGCCGGGGCGAGTAGAGCACGGTGTCGGCGCGCAGCGACTTGTCGCCTACTCGGAGCTGCACCTCGTTGGCCAGCAGCGCCTGGGGATAGTGCTTGTGGCCGACGAGGAAGTGCACGAAGTGCTGGCGCACCCACTCCTCGGGCGTCAGCGCCACGTAGCGGCGCCTGAGCACGTCGAAGATGGACGGGCGGCGCGCCGTGCCGCCGAGGCGCACGGGATAGTCGGGCAGGTTCAACCGTATCATTTTTTCTCTTCCGGGCAAAAGAAGCGGGCCCGCAGGACAAAAAGGAACCGATTCCTTTTGTTTTGTCTCGGGATTGCACTACCTTTGCAATGTGCTTTACGGCACAAAGATAATAAAAAAAATCCAATGGCTGAAAAAAAAGGCGGACCATCTTACGCTTCTGTCCTCGGCGACCTGAAAGCGGGCAAGTATGAGCCCGTGTATCTGCTCATGGGCAACGAGCCCTACTACATCGACAAGATTGCGGACTACATTGCCGGCCACGCGCTGCAACCCGAGGAGCGTGACTTCAACCAGAACGTGCTCTTCGGAGCCGACGTGACCAGCGCCCAGGTGGCCGACCTCTGCAAGGGCTACCCCATGATGGCGCCGCGCAGGGTGGTCATC
>CAZVWX010000321.1:0-2402 GCA_964631105.1 uncultured Prevotella sp.
TTGGCGCACCTTCGTGTCGATTGTGAGCGGAAAGAAGTTCTAGCCCCCCACCCCGCCCCGGCTACCTCACCGTCCGGTTCAGCAGCACATTGTCGAGAATCACCATGGCCGCCATGGCCTCCACCACGGGCACGGCGCGCGGCAGCACGCACGGGTCGTGGCGGCCGCGGGCGCGCAGCGTGGCGGGCCGGCCCTGCAGGTCCACGGTGGCCTGCTCCTTCAGCAGGGTGGCCACGGGCTTGAAGGCCACGCGGAAGTAGATGTCCTGGCCATTGCTGATGCCTCCCTGGACGCCCCCGCTGTGGTTGGTGAGCGTGGTGACGCTTCCTGGCCGGCCCTCCACGGGCACGAAGGTGTCGTTCTGCTCGCTCCCGCGGGCGGTGACGCCGGCAAACCCCTCACCATATTCGAATCCCTTGGCGGCATTGATGCCCAGCATGGCGGCCCCCAGCTGGGCGTGCAGCTTGTCGAACTCGGGCTCGCCCAGTCCGGGCGGGCATCCCTTGATGACGCAGGTGATGACCCCGCCGATGGTGTCGCCGTCGGCCTTCACCTGGCTGATGAGCTGCTCCATCTGGCGCGCCACGGCGGCGTCGGGGCACCTCACGGCATTGGTCTCCGCCAGCGACAGGTCGTAGCGGCGGTAATCGCGCCCGAGGGCGATGGCGCCCACCTGCGACGTGTAGGCCTGCACGCTGACGCCCATGGGGCGCAGGGCCAGCTTGGCCAGCGCCCCGCCCACGCAGCGGGCGATGGTGACGCGCGCCGACGAGCGGCCCCCGCCGCGGTGGTCGCGCAGGCCGTACTTCTTGTAATAGGTGTAGTCTGCGTGCGACGGGCGGAACATCTCCCGCATGTTCTCGTAGTCCTGCGAGTGCTGGTTGGTGTTCCTCACCTCGAAGGCGATGGGGGTCCCGGTGGACTTCCCCTCGAAGACGCCGCTGAGGAACTCCACCCGGTCGGCTTCGTTGCGGCTGGTGGTAATCTTGCTTTGGCCGGGCCGCCGCCGGTTGAGCTCATGCTGCACGAAGGCCTCGTCGATGTCGACGCCCGCGGGCATGCCGTCGACGATGCCCCCAATGGCGGGGCCGTGGCTCTCGCCGAAGCTGGTGAGCGTGAAAAGGTGTCCGAAAGTGTTGCGCATATGGTTTTCCTCCTTATCCTTCAGCGTTGGCGCAGTGGCCGCACTGGCATTCGCCGTCGTGATGGTGGCCGCCGCAGTGGCCTCCGCCCCCGCCGCAGTGGCCTTCCTCGCCGTCGTGGTGGTGGCAGTGCCCTCCCTCGCCGTCGTGGTGGTGGCAGCAGTGGCCTCCCGAGTGGCACTTGTGCGTGGCCTGGCGCCACTGCCCGGCCTCGTCGTCGCTGGCCTCGTGGCTGGCCTCCACCTTGCCCACGAAGCGCAGGCGGCAGCCCGCAAGCGGATGGTTCATGTCGATGTCCACCTTGTCGGCCTCCACTTGGAGCACGCGCCCGGAGTATTGCCGCCCCTTCTGGTCCACCAGGGGCACCACGGCGCCGGGACGGATGCGCTCGTCGTCGAAGCGCCCGTCGACGCTGAGCAGGCTCTTGTCCAGCTTGATGCGGTATTCGGGAACATATTCGCCAAAGCCCTCGGCGGGCTCCAGCGTGTAGTCGAAGCTCCCGCCCTCGGGCACGCTTTCCATGAGCTTTTCCAGAGCGGGGGCCACGATGCCCAGACCGCTGACGAATGTGATGGGGTGGCCCTCCTGGGTCTCCTCGATGAGCCTGGGGCTGCCGTCGCTGATGTCGTAGAGCTTGTAGGAAGCCGAGATGAATTGATTGGCCATGGTGTACTGTCTTGTCGTTCGTTTTTTGGTTTCGAATGCAAAGGTAAGACAAACCGCCGACAAAACAAAACGAAAGCACATCAATTTGCAACCCGCCACCCCATGTCGTGCGCCAAGGTGATACCTAAAACTAGGTATTCGCGCAAAACCATAATTTTTAGGTATTGCCCCATTAGGAAAATTCGCCTACCTTTGCAACGTGATTTTTAAACCCGACCTTGCCACAAGGTACAAATTAAAAACAAAAGAACGAATATGAAACCAACAGTAGTCATTTATGGTTCCTCTACGGGAACGTGTCAGTCCATCGCTGAGAGCATTGCCAGCAAACTGGGAGTCGAGGCCGTCGACGTGGCCAGCATGAGCGAAGATACCATTAAGAACAACGACAACCTCCTCCTGGGCACCTCGACATGGGGCGCCGGCGAGATGCAGGACGACTGGTATGACGGCGTGAAGACGCTCAAGAGCGCCGGCCTGAGCGGCAAGACCGTGGCCATCTTCGGCTGCGGCGACAGCGAGAGCTATTCCGACACCTTCTGCGGAGGCATGAAGGAGCTCTACGACGCTGCCGTGGAGGCTGGAGCCAACGTG
>CAZVWX010000322.1:0-2397 GCA_964631105.1 uncultured Prevotella sp.
CCTCACCCGCAAGCCCGTCATCTCCGAATTCTTCTCGCAACGCGACGGCACGTGGCACTCGCACGTCGACCTGGGGCTTTGGGCCGACGCCATGCTCGTGGCCCCCTGCACGGCCTCCACGCTGGCCAAGATGGCGCACGGCGTGGCCGACAACATGCTGGTCACGACCTACCTCGCCATGAAGGCTCCCGTGTTCATCGCCCCCGCCATGGACCTCGACATGTACCGCCACCCCACGACGCGCCAGAACATGGACACGCTGCGGGGCTTCGGCAATGTCATCATCGAGCCGGCAAGCGGATTCCTGGCCAGCGGGCTCGAAGGGAAGGGACGCATGGAGGAGCCTGAGAAGATTGTCGACGTGCTCGACCGCTCGCTGGGGGGGACGCCCCACCCCACCGCACCCGCGCCCGACCTTGCGGGCAGGCGCATCCTCATCACGGCCGGTCCCACCTACGAGCGCATCGACCCCGTCAGGTTCATCGGCAACTACAGCAGCGGCAAGATGGGGTTCGCCCTGGCCGAGGAATGCCACAGGCGCGGGGCGCGGGTCACCCTCGTGGCCGGGCCGGTGGCCTTGGCGTGCTCCGACGGCATCGAGCGCATCAACGTGGAGAGCTGCGAGGAGATGTACCAGGCGGCCACACGCCTCTTCCCCCACGCCGACGCGGCCATCCTCTGCGCCGCCGTGGCCGACTTCCGCCCCGAGCACGTGAGCGCCGAGAAAATCAAGCGCGGCGACGACGGCCTGGTGGTGCGCCTCAAGCCCACGCACGACATCGCCGCAGCCCTCGGGCAGATGAAGTCCCCGGGGCAGACGCTCGTGGCCTTCGCCCTCGAAACGAGCAACGAGGTGGAGAACGCCCGGCTGAAGCTGAGGAAGAAGCATGCCGACTTCATCGTGCTCAACTCAACGCGCAACCCCGGCACCACCTTCCGCACCGACGACAACCAGGTGAGCATCATCTCGGCCGAAGGCAAGCGCGACTACCCCAAGAAGCCGAAGGCGGAGGTGGCTCGCGACATCGTCGACGAGCTCGCACGGCGCTGGCAGGCCACCGGCGCGTGACCCCGCCCCCACGTGAGACGCGCACCCACAAAAACGAAGAAGGAGGATAAGGAAAAGCCACATGACAACACTCAAGACCATCATCACCGCCATCGCGCTCCTGGCCACGACGGCCGCCAGGAGCCAGGAGCTGCAAGCGAAGATTACCATCAACCACGCACAAATACAAGGCACCGACGTGTCGGTGTTCGACGACCTGCAAAAGAACCTGGAGCAGTTTGTCAACGACCGGCAATGGACCAACCTGCAATTCCAAAAGAACGAGCGCATACCCGTCAACTTCAACATCACCGTGACGAAATACGACAAGGACGCCAACGTCTTCACCTGCAAGGCGCTCGTACAGGCCACACGCCCGGTGTACAATTCGGCCTACACCACCACCTTCTACAGCAACACCGACAACAACTTCACCTTCCAGTACGCACAGTTCGACCAGCTGCAGTTCAACGAGGAGATGATCGACAACCAGCTCACCGCCCTCTTCGCCTACTACGCCTACCTCATCATCGGGCTCGACCTGGACACCTTCGCCCCCATGGGCGGCGAGGACGTGCTGCAACGGTGCATGAACCTGACCAACAACGCCCAGGACCTCTCCTACCCCGGATGGAAAGCCTTCGAGGACGACAAGAACCGCTTCGCCTTCATCAACGACTACCTCGACGGGGCCATGCAGCCCTTCCGCCAACTGCAATACGACTATTACCGCAAGGGGCTCGACGAGATGGCCAACAACGCCGACCGCGGGCGCACCGAGATTACCACCACGCTGGAGACCAACCTCAAGAAGGTGCACGAGGACAAGCCCCTGAGCACCCTGCCCACCATATGGACCGACTACAAGCGCGAGGAACTGGCCAACATCTATAAAGGAAAGGGAACGCAGAAAGAAAAGGAGTCGGTCTACGAGATTCTCTTCTCCATCAACGCCAGCCAAAGCAACGCCTGGGAGAAAATACGCGAGTGAGCCCCGGCCATACCATATTTTTTTTGAAACCATGCTGAAGCATCTCTATATCAAGGACTACGCACTCATCGACGAGCTCGACACCGACTTCCGCCCCGGCTTCTCGGCCATCACCGGCGAGACGGGAGCGGGCAAGAGCATCATCCTCGGCGCCATCGGCCTGCTCCTGGGCAACCGCGCCGAGAGCAAGACCATCAAGAACGGGGGCAAACGCTGCGTCATCGAGGCGCATTTCGACCTGTCGAACTACGACATGGCCGATTTCTTCCATCGCAACGACATCGACCCCGACCCCCACGACACCATCCTCCGCCGCGAGCTCACGGCGGCGGGCAAGAGCCGCGCCTTCATCAACGCC
>CAZVWX010000323.1:0-2387 GCA_964631105.1 uncultured Prevotella sp.
TGCAAGAAGGCCGTTCCTGGAATTCATCTCCGATAAGTTGACAAAGCGAGTCGGCCGCTCATGATGATGAGCAAGGGCTGTGCTCCCTGCGTGGCGGCTCCTGCAAGGGGGAACCGTCCCGCCGCATCATGGGCATCCGCCCATGATGGCCCAGCCCCGTCGGGGCTGCTTGGCTGCATGGGGGCGTCGTCAGCGGATGTGCACCTTGGCCAGCACCTTGTCGGTGGCTCCGGTGAGGTTGGACACATATTCGGCCGCCTTCCGCCCCGATTGGGCCAGGAAGGCTGCGTCGCCGTCGAGCCGCTGCATCAGTTGCGCGAAGTCGCCGGCCGAGGCAATCTCGAATGCCCCCTCGGCCTGGAGCAGCCCCTGCGCCTCGCGGAACCGCTTGTTGTTGGGGCCGAACACCACGGGCATGCCCCATACGGCCGCCTCCAGCGTGTTGTGTATGCCCACGCCGAAGCCGCCGCCCACGTAGGCCACCGTGCCGTAGCGGTAGACGCTGCTCAGCAGTCCGAAGCAGTCGACGACGAGCACCTCGGCCCCCGCCACGCTCTCCGGCGTGGCCGTGGTGTAGCGTGCCACGCGCCGCCCCTCCAGCAGCTTCATGATTTGCCGCAGGTGGGCCTCGCCGATGACGTGGGGGGCTACAATCAGCTTCCAGTCGCGGTGCGCGTTGAAGTAGGGTATGAAGATTTCCTCGTCGGGCGGCCAGCTGCTGCCTGCCACGAACACCCGGGCGGCCCCGGCGGCGAAGGCCTCCACCACGGGCAGCGTCTTGGCCGCCTCCTTGATTTGCAGCACGCGGTCGAAGCGCGTGTCGCCCACCACGTCGACGTTGGTGACGCCGATGCCGGCGAGCAGCCGCCGGCTCTCCTCGTTCTGCACGAAGAGCCGCGTGAAGCACCTCAGCACCTTGGCGTAGTCGCGGCCGTACCATCTGAAGAAGACTTGCCCCGGTCGGAAGATGCTGCTCACGCTGTAGACCGGCACGCCCCGCTGGCGCAGCACGCGCAGGTAGTTGGCCCAGAACTCGTATTTGATGAAGAACGCCATCGACGGGTTCACCATCCTGACGAAGTGCTGGGCGTTGAGCGGCGTGTCGATGGGCAGGTAGCAGACGATGTCGGCCCCCGGGTAGTCCTTGCGCACCTCGTAGCCCGAGGGCGAGAAGAAGGTGAGCAGGATGCGCACGCGCGGGTGGTCGCGCCGTATGCGCTCCATGAGCGGGCGTCCCTGCTCGAACTCGCCCAGCGAGGCGGCGTGGAACCAGACGTACTGCTCGGTGGGCTGCAGGCGCTCGCGCAGGATGTCCCACGTGGCGTGCTCGCCGCGCCACATGGTGCGCACCTTCTTGCTGAACAGCGTGGCGGCGGCCACGCCGATGTTGTATAGGAATATGAAAAAGTTGTAGAACACGATGCTCTTGGTTTTGATGTCTTCACTATCCGTGGCGGGTGCGGGGCTCCCGGGCGTCAGCCGGCCTGGGGCGTGCCCAGCACGCTCACGGCGCGGCGCAGGCGGCGGAGCGTCTCCTCCTTGCCCAGGAAGGCCGAGATGTCGAACATGCCCGGCCCCTTGCCCTCGCCCACGAGGGCGAGGCGGAAGGCGTTCATCACGTCGCCCAGCTTGTAGCCCTTGTCCTCGACCCACTTCATCACGACGGGCTCCTGGCCGGCGACGCTGAAGTCGCCGACGCCCTCGAGCACGGCGGCGAGCTCGGTCATCTGCTGCGGCGACCAGGCCTTCCAGCGCTTCTTCACCGTCTTGGCGTCGTACTCCATGGGCGGGATGAAGAAGAAGGAGCACAGCGGCCACAGCTCGCGCACGAAGTCGACGCGGTCCTTCATCAGGTGGACCACCTGCGTCACCTGCTCCATGGAGGCGTCGACGCCGTTGTTGGCCACGATGGGTGCGAAGAGCTGCGCTATCTCGTCGTCGCTCTTGCGCAGGATGTACTCGTGGTTGAACCACACGCACTTCTTGTAGTCGAACTTGGCTCCGCTCTTCGAGCATTTGGTGATGTCGAACACCTGCACGAGCTCGTTGAGCGAGAAGAGCTCCTTCTCGGTGCCCGGGTTCCATCCCTGCAGCGCCAGGAAGTTGACCACCGCCTCGGGGAAGTAGCCGCTCTCGCGGTAGCCCGTGCTCACCTCGCCCGTCTTGGGGTCGTGCCATTCCAGGGGGAAGACGGGGAACCCGAGCCTGTCGCCGTCGCGCTTGCTCAGCTTGCCCTTGCCCTCGGGCTTGAGCAGCAGGGGCAGGTGGACGAACTGCGGCATGGTGTCGGCCCAGCCGAATGCTTCGTAAAGGAGAACGTGGAGGGGAGCGGAAGGCAGCCACTCCTCGCCGCGGATGACGTGGGAAACGAGCATGAGATGGTCGTC
>CAZVWX010000324.1:0-2376 GCA_964631105.1 uncultured Prevotella sp.
GACCTCGTCGAGGCCGAGGGCCACGCCTTCGACCCCGCCGCCTACACCGACTGGCGGCGCACGGGGCTCATCAACCGCGACGCCATCGACGCCATCCTCGCCGACATCTACCTCTGGCGGGCCTCCGTCACCGGCAGCGCCGACGACTACCAGCAGTGTGTGGCCTACTGCGACAAGGTCATCGCCTCCAAGCAGCAGAACCACGTCCAGGGCATCGACGAGATTGAGGCCAAGGAGTATCCCCTGGCCGACGGCAGGAACGCCTTCCGCGAGCTCTATTGCACGCAGAACGCCGAGGAGAGCATCTTCGAGCTGCAGTTCGACGGCAACAACAACAGCAACACCGGCTACTGCTCCATGCTCTACAAGAATGCCAACAACAACTCGCGCACGGGCTACATGAAGACCACCTCGGTGCTCGGCGAGGGAGGCGCCATCTACGTGAACAACAACCAGAACCGCTCCACCGACGACTACCGCTTCACCGAGAACGTCTACGAGGCGGGCTCCAGCAGCGGCTCCTACAACGTGCGCAAGGGCGTGGCCACGACCCCCTTTGTCACCGGGCAGCCCACCTCCACCGGCCAGACCATGAGCTACGACCGCGCGTATGGCAACTATGCCCAGAACTACATCTTCTACCGCCTCTCCGACGTCATGCTCATGAAGGCCGAGGCCCTCACCCAGCTCGCCGCCGGCGACACCGACGTGCAGCTCCGCCAGGCGTTCAACCTCGTGCAGGCCGTCAACAGCCGGTCCATCTACAGCGACAACCTCTCGGCCGACTCCATCCGCTGGCAGTACTACAGCAACAAGTCGAGCATGGAGGACCTCGTGCTCAACGAGCGCCTGCGCGAGCTCAGCTTCGAGGGCAAGCGCTACTACGACATCATGCGCTACAACTACCGCCGCATCGAGGCCGCCGACTACACCAAAACCTTCTATGAGCTCGACCAGGAGGGCTACAGCTTCGCCCGCAACGACGCCAACTCCATGAGCCTCATCACCCGGAAGTACACCTCGGGCACCGAGGGAAGCGCCGTGGCGGCCAAGCTGCGCTACGAGACCAACCTCTACATGCCCATCTACCACAGCGAAATCGTCGTCAATCCAAACCTGCGGCAGAATCCCGCCTACAGCGACGTGAGCGACTTCGAGAAGAATTAAAACGAAATAACAGTACGCAACGATATGAAAAGAAATATTTTTTATGCCGGACTGCTCCTTCTGGGAACACTCGTCTCGCTGGGCTCCTGCACGCAGGACATCGACGAGTCCGACCTCTACACGGCCACGGGACAGACGGTGGAGGAGTTCATCCGCAACGACAGCGACCTGACTTCGTTCAACTACATCCTCCAGCGTTCGGGCTACGACCGCATGATGGACTCCTACGGCCAGTACACCTGCTACGCGCCGGTGAACGAGGGCGTGGCGGCCTACGTCGACAGCCTCTGGAACGACGACGAGGCCACCGTGCCCCACAACGGCATGACCGAGAACTCCATCGAGGGCCTCACCGACAGCCTCTGCTCCGACATCGCGCGCTTCCACCTGGCCAACGGCCTCTACAGCATCATCGAGATGGGCGGCGGCGGCTCCACCGTGTCCACCATGCTCGGCAGACCCTTCTCCACGTCGGTCGACTCGCTGGGGCGCACCGTGCTCAACTACGTCGCCGTCATCACCTCGCAGGACAACGAGGTGACCAACGGCTACGTGCACAAGATCTCGCGCGTCATCCCCAAGACCTCGCGCGTCCTGGGCGACGTCTTCGAGCACCGCGACGACTACACCATCTTCTCCGAGGCCCTGCACCGCACCGGACTGGCCGACTCCGTGGCCGTCTCGCGCAAGGACCACCTCAACTCGGCCGGCGACTACGGCTACGACGCCCTCACCGGCTCGCACCGCCAGGACACCGACAACTCCGAGCTCTACTGCCCCACGGAGTGCAAGGTGGGCTTCACCATCTTCGCCGAGTCTGACGCCACGCTCGCCCGCTATGGCATCAACAGCTTCGACGACCTCGTGCAGTACGCCAACAACGCCTACGCCGGAGCCGCCTCCTGGTACGACTACATCGGCGAGCACAACCTCACGGTGAGCACCGGCGACGACTACACCAACCGCTTCAACGCCCTGAACATGTTTGTGGCCTACCACATCGTCTACGGCTCCATGGCCCAGGACCAGCTCGTCTTCGAGCGCAAGGCCGGCGTCGCCATCACCACCAGCAAGTGGAACTACGTGAACGGCGGCGAGCCCTACGACTACTATGAGACCATGCTGCCCCACACGCTGCTCAAGATTTGGGAGCCCGACCAGAAGACCACCCTCTACATCAACCGCTGGAAGCTCAACAACACCCTCACC
>CAZVWX010000325.1:0-2367 GCA_964631105.1 uncultured Prevotella sp.
TATCAGGTCCTTCACCACCTCGCCGCCCGCGATGAGGCCGGCGGCGGCCGGGACGAAGGCGTTGCTGGCCGGAATGTCGCGCCGGTCGGTGCACTTGCGCATGTCCTTGTTGGGGCAGATGCAGTGGAAGCGGCAGCTGATGGTCGCGTCGTCGATGGGCCGCAGGGGCTCTTCTTCGCTGTAGACCACCTTCAGCCGCGGTATGCCCAGCTTGCGAAGCTTCTTCCTCACCACCTTGGCCAGCGGGTCCATTCGGGTCTGGTTGATGTCGGCCACGCGGAAGGCCGTGGCGTCCACCTTGTTGGCCGCGCCCATGCACGAGATGATGGGGACGCTTGCCTCGTGGCACCGCTTGATGAGCTCGAGCTTGGCCGTGACGGTGTCGACGCAGTCGACGACGTAGTCGAACTGCGCCAGGTCGATGGTGTCGGCGTTGGAGGGCAGGTAGAACATCTGATACTTGTGCACGATGCACCGTGGGTTGATGTCGCGTATGCGCTCCTCGGCCACGTCCACTTTGTGTCGCCCCACCGTGGAGACGAGCGCCAGGATTTGCCGGTTCACGTTGGTCAGGCAGACGCGGTCGTCGTCGAAGAGGTCGAGCTCGCCCACGCCGCTCCTGGCCAGCACCTCCACCACATATCCGCCCACGCCGCCCACGCCGAAGACGGCCACGCGCGAGCCGTTGAGCGTGTCGATGGCCGGCTTGCCGAAGAGCAGCTGTGTGCGCGAAAACTGATTTTGCATGGCTGAAAATGATTTCCGCTGCAAAGTTACTGCAAATAAACGGGAATGCAAAGGAAAACACGCGATTCGTGCGGGCGGACGGAGGGCGGGCGGCGAACAATTTGATTAAAAAGTCAACACTTTTTTTGCATTGTCTGCAAAAATCGTTACCTTTGCATCCGAAGGCACGGAAAACACGATGCTCATCAAGAGAAAGAGTCTACATGAGGCAGCTGAAGATAACAAAAAACATTACCAACCGCTCGAGCGAGTCGCTTGAGCGCTATCTCTCGGAAATCGCCAAGGAGCCCCGGATTTCGCCCGAGGAGGAGGAGGAACTGGCCCGCAGGCGCCAGCGGGGTGGTCCTGGGGGCGCGCGCGGGAGGGACGGGCTGGGGCGCGCGAGCCGGCGCTTTGTGGTCTCGGTGGCCAAGCAGTACCAGCACCAGGGCATCTCGCTCACCGACTTGATCAACGAGGGCAATGTGGGGCTGGTGAAGGCGGCCGAGAAGTTCGACGAGACACGCGGCTTCAAGTTCATCTCCTACGCCGTGTGGTGGATTCGCCAGTCCATCATCCAGGCGCTCTCGGAGAAGAGCAAGATCGTGCGCGTGCCCTTGCCCCAGAGCGCCACGGCCAACAAGGTGAGCCGCTGCATGACCGACTTCCTGCAGGAGAAGGGCCGCATTCCCTCGGTGCAGGAAATCATGGAGATTACCGGCATAGAGGAGCGCAAGATCAAGGAGGCCATGGACGCCCAGAACCGCCAGGTGAGCATCGACGAGCCGTTCTCCGACGAGAACGAGGGCTCCATTGCCGACACGCTGGCCTCCACCGACGACTCGGAGAAGTCGGACAACGAGGTGGACCGCCAGTCGATGGACTCCGACATACAGAAGGTGGTGAGCACGGTGCTCAACCGGCGCGAGGCTTATGTGGTGACGCGTGCCTTCGGCCTGGGCTGCCCCGAGGAGACCCTTGAGCAGATAGGCGAGGAGCTGGGCCTCTCGCGCGAGCGGGTGCGCCAGGTGAAGGAGAAGGCCCTGCGCAAGATTCGCCATAGCGGGAGCCAGGCGCTCCTGCAGAAGTATCTGGGATAGGCCGGGGCTCCCCCTTGGGCCGCCGCACCCGCGGATGTCCCGCAAGGTCAGGCGGATGCCCCCAAACCCCGTGTGTGGTGATTGCGGCGAAGCGTCCCTTGCAAGTTCCATTGTTTTTTTCATTCCCTTCCCCCCTGCCGCGCCCGTGCCGTCCGCATTCGGCATGGGGCGGATGGCCGTCGCACCCGCAGTGGCGGGGAGTGGGGTGGGGCGGCTTTCAATCTGACAGCTCCGGCGAGGCGCTCGCCGCCCCGCAAGCATGCGCAGGGCGGCAAAGTGTCAGGAAGTGAAAAAAAGAAGAGTATAAGATTGGAAAGTCGGCAAAAAAGCCGTAACTTTGCAACTTGTTATAACAAATGCAATAAATTCATCAATCGTGGCTGACACAAAGTACATCTTCGTCACAGGCGGTGTCGTTTCCTCATTGGGAAAGGGCATCATCTCGTCCTCAATAGGTAAGCTGCTGCAAGCCAGAGGCTACAACATCACTATTCAGAAATTCGACCCTTACATCAATATCGACCCGGGCACCCTCAACCCC
>CAZVWX010000326.1:0-2354 GCA_964631105.1 uncultured Prevotella sp.
CTCGTATTCATAGCCCAGCTTGGGCTCGCGGGCGGCCTTCCGGCCATAGTCGGCGCACATCTTCTTGAAGAACGGCGACGAGAGCTTGTGTATGCCCACAAGCTCGCCCTTGGCGTCGATTTCGTTCTTGTCGGTGGAGCACCGCGTCAGTGTTCCGCCGGCGTCGTATTCCACATAGTACTGGTCCTGGAACTTGGTCACGGGGGTGATGAGCATGATGTCGGGGTGGGGGTCGTCCATGAGCAGGGTGAGGGCGTTGCGGCTGTAGACGAGGTCGGACTCGAGCAGCAGGAAGCTGTCGCCGCCGATGGCCTCGCGGCAGTTCCAGAGGGTGTACATGCTGTTGGTTTCGGCATAGCGGGGCGAGAAGACGCACTCCACCTGCGGGAAGCGCGCGCGCAAGGCCTCGTAGGCCTCCTTCTTGTAGCCTGTGCCGATGATGATGCGCCTGATGCCGCAGCCGATGAGCGTGCGGATGGAGCGCACCACCATGGGCTCGCCGCCGCACGCCACGAAGCCCTTGGGCATGAGCTCGGTCGCCTTGCCGAAGCGGGTGCCGAGGCCGGCGGCCATGATGACGGCGGTGGTGACGGCGTGGGGCGCGGAGTTAGTCGTCATAGTGTGCGGGAATCTGGATGTGGTTGGCTTCCAGTGCCTTGCGGAACACGGCGAAGAAGTCCTCGATGTCGCTCACGTCGATGGCCCCCAGGGAGCAGAGGCGGAAGGTGTCGGTGGTGGTAATCTTGCCGGGATAGATGGTGAAGCCGTGGGCGTAGCAGTAGTCGTGCACGCGGTCGAAGTCCCAGTTGGGGTCGTCGGGATACTTCACCGAGACGACGAGGCCCGACTGGATGTCGCGGGGAATGACGTCGCGGAAGCCGAGGGCCGCCAGGCCGCGGTGTATGGCCTCGAACACCCGGCGGTGGCGGGCGAGCTTGGCCGCCTCGCCCTCGGCCCAATACTCCCTGAAAGCCTGTATGGCGGCATAGATGGTCTGCACCGGCGGGGTGAAGTGCATCTGTCCGGTCGTCTCGAAGAACTTGTATTGCAGGTAGAGGTTGCAGTAGTAGGAGCGCTTGGGATAGTCTTTCGACCGCTCGACGAGCTCGCGCCCGGCCACGACAAAACTCAGCCCCGACATGGCCATGAGTCCCTTTTGTGCCGACGACATGCAGACGTCGACGTTGTCGGCGTGCATGTCGAAGGGCACCATGCCCAGGCTCGATATGGTGTCGACGACGAAGACGGCCCCGTGGGCCTTGGCCAGGGCCCCCATCTCGCGGATGGGGTTGAGCACGCCCGTGCCCGTCTCGTGGTGGGTGGTGTAGACCAGGGCGATGTCGGGATGGTCGTCGAGGGCCTGGCCGACTTGGTCAAGGTCGGGCTGTGCAAACACCGACGACCGGAGGTTGATGTAGGGCAGTCCGTAGTAGTCGCACACCTCGGTGGCGCGTGTGGAATAAGCGCCGTTGTTGACCACGAGGACTTTCTTCCCGGCGGGCAGCAGCGAGCTGAGGCAGACGTCGATGCAGATGGTTCCGGAGCCGCAGAAGAGCACGGCGGTGTCGCTTTCCAGGTTGCCGTGCGCCATTCTGACGCAATTCTCGCGCAAGGCTTTCATTTGTCCGGCAAACTCCTGCTCGCGCGGACAGATGTCGGGCACCACCTGCGCGAGCTTGACGGTGTCGGTTGTTGTTGCCGGGCCGGGGTTCAGCAACACGTTTCTCTTGATGTGAATATCTTTGGGTTCCATGGTGCTTGTTTGTTTCAGGGTTTGCTCAGGAAGTGCATGAGGGCTTCCTTGTTTTCGATGGGGGTTGTCGTGGGCCGGGCCAGGTCGGCGCGGGCACCTTTTTTGACCTTGATTTCCAGGAAGAGGGGCGCGTCGTTGTCGGTGAGCGTGGCAAGGACATCCTTCAGGTCGGCGGCTGTGGCGACGCTGATGACGGTCTTGTAGCCGCAGGCCTCGGCAATGGCCGGGATGTCGATTTGGCAGCCAATGGTGGGCTGTCCGCCCACGGAGTCGTGCGCCCCGTTGTTGAAGAGGATGTGGAAGAAGTTGGCGGGGGCCATGCTGCCGATGATGCCGAGCGAGCCCATGTGCATGATGGCGGCCCCGTCGCCGTCGAAGCAGTAGACGCGCCGCTGCGGCTGGCTCAGGGCAATGCCGAGGGCGATTTGCGAGGCGTGCCCCATGGAGCCCACGGTGAGGAAGTCGCGGGCGTGCCCCTGGTGCGCCGCGGCCCGGTATTCGAAGAGCTCGCGGCTGATCTTACCCGTGGTGGCGACGGCGACGGCCCGCCCGTCCATCGACCCGGCCACCATCCTGATGGCTTCCTCACGCGTCAGTGCCG
>CAZVWX010000327.1:0-1434 GCA_964631105.1 uncultured Prevotella sp.
CTACGATTCATATCCTTCGGCAGCGGAAGCAGCGGAAACTGCTACCTGCTCTATACCGATACGGACGCCTTGATGATTGACGTGGGGGTGGGGGTGCGGCTGCTGAGAAAGTACTTCACCAACTACGGGCTCTCGTTCGGGCAAATACATCATATCCTCGTCACACACGACCACGCCGACCACGTGAAGAGCGTGGGCGTGCTGAGCACGGAGTATCACCTGCCGGTGTACACCACGCGGGAGGTGCACCGCGGCATCAACCGCAACTATTGCGTGCGCAAGAAGATTGCGGCCGACAACGCCAGGGTGGTGGAGAAGAACGTGCCCTTCGACGTGGGCGAGTTCCACGTCACGCCCTTCGAGGTGCCGCACGACAGCACCGACAATGTGGGCTACAAGGTGGAGTGCGGGGGCGTCGTGTTCTGCCTCATGACCGACGCGGGCCACCTCACCGGCCAGATGCTCGACATCATCGGCCAGGCCGACTATCTCGTCATCGAGGCCAACCACGACGCCGAGATGCTGCGCTCGGGGCCTTACCCCCAGTATCTGAAGGAGCGCATCGCCGGCCCCTTCGGCCATCTGAGCAACGACGAGTGCGGCCAGGCCCTGGCCGGGCACGCCACGGCGAGGCTCCGCCACGTCTGGCTCTGCCATCTCAGCCAGGAGAACAACCATCCCGAGCTGGCGCGGAAGACCGTGGAGCACATCCTGCGCAGCCACGGCATCGTGGCGGGCAAGGATTTTGCGCTCGACATTCTGAAGCGGCGCACGCCGAGCGAGATTTTCGATCTGGAGTAGCCGGGGGCTCACTCCAGGGAGAGGAAGTAGCCCAGCTTGTAGCAGCCGAGAAGCCACAGCGGCGGGCGGCGGCCCGTGAGCGCGCGGCGCTGGCTGGGGCCCGTGAGCCTGTGGACGAGGCGGATGGCCGGGGCGGCGGGGCGCAGCCGGGCCGCCACGTCGAGCAGGCGGGAGTAGCCCCGCAGGTCGGACTGGAACTCATGGAGCGTGCGCAGCCCCTCCTCGGTCTTGGCCACGAAGTCGGCGTTGCTCTCGAAGCTGGCGAAGACGAGCGGGTTGTCGATGTGGGTGATGGCCACGCCCGCCGCCTGGAGCTGCTTGCCGAAGAGCACGTCCTCGTAGCCGTAGTGGCGGAAGCGCTCGTCGAGCGGATGGGCGAGCATGGTGTCGCGGGCGATGAGGAAGTTGGAGGTGTGGAAGTCGGCATAGGGATGCTGCCGCCGCCGCGCGGCCTTGTGGGCGTCCTCGGCCCGCTTCTCGTAGGCGTAGCGCAGGTTGCCGCGCAGCCTCGTGGCGTCGCCCCGCACCTCGTAGCCGCCATAGACCACCACGCCGGGAGCCTCGCGGTAGGTCTCGATGAAGTCGTCGCGCCCCACAGCCATGTCGCTGTCGGCGAAGAGCAGCCAGCCGTAG
>CAZVWX010000327.1:1444-2324 GCA_964631105.1 uncultured Prevotella sp.
GCCAGGAAGTTGCGGATGGCCGCGCGGCCCGTGTTCCGCGCTCGCCGCTCCAGGCGGCAGTTGTCCAGCGCCCCGATGGCGCGGTTCGCCTCGACGGAAGCCTCGTCGGTCGAGGCGTCGTCGGCCACGACAATCTCGTAGTGCAATCCCTCCTGGTCCTCGCACTGCTCCTGCAGCTGCCTCACCAGCGCGAGGCAGGCGCAGTTGTAGGTGGGAATCAATATCGACAGTTCGTTTCGCATCTTGCCGGCAAAGTTACGGAAAAAATCACAAAGCGCCCGTTCCCGACGGATTTATTTGTGCCGGAAACGGGAAATGCGCATTTTTGCACTGTGACAGCATTTTTCAGTTTCTTTCACACTGCCGCCCCTTGCGCGGGTTAAACATTTTCACGCCCGGCGCGTCTAATGTTCTGAAAGCCACGCCGGCCCCATGCGGAAGCGCAGGGGCGGCGACGGACAGGGAACAACGACAAAAAGACAAATAAAGCAATGAAGCAGAAACGATTGATGAAAGTGGCCGTCGTGGCCATGCTGCTCATGGTGAGCGGCCAGGCCAAGGCGCAGATTGATTTGGGAAGCATTGTCGACGGCATCACCGGCGCCACGCAGACGGGCACGCAGACCACCAAGAAATCGAAAAAATCAAAGTCGGACTCTACCACCACGGCCACACAGTCGTCGGGCCTGGGCAGCCTCATCTCGGGCCTGACCAGCATCTTCGACAGCAGCAAGACGGCCACGGCCGACAAGATTGTGGGCACGTGGACCTATACCGAGCCCGCCGTGGTGCTCAGCGACGACAACGTGCTGAAGAACCTGGGCGGCAAGGTGGCCTCGGCCGCCATCGAGAAGAAGCTGCAAACCTACTTCGAGAAGGC
>CAZVWX010000328.1:0-2314 GCA_964631105.1 uncultured Prevotella sp.
CAAACCGAAGACAATACAAAATGAACCCCGTTCATTTTTATGGTTGAGGTGCAGCCTTTGTCCACCTGCAGGGGCCGCGCCTTGTGCCGGCCCGCCTTGCAAACCGAAGACCATACAAAATGAACCCCGTTCATTTTTATGGTTGAGGTGCAGCCCGCCTTATATAAAGTATGGGATTGTGGAACCAAGCGAAGCCAAATAAGAAGGCATTCTTAATGAAAGGTAGTTGCGCCCACTGCCAGCCCCGGCGGGGCTGGACTATGAGAAACCCCAGTCTAAGGGAGCGCAGCGACCGCAGACTGGGGATGAAGCATAGCCCCCAAGCCCCGACTTCCTGCCTCGAAGACGCAGGACAGCACCCCGTGCGCTTTCCAGTCTCTATGATTTTTCCATCCAGGTCCTGCCTCTCCGAGGCAGCGAGGGGTGGGAGATGCCCCCCAGGCTGCACTCGCTACGCTCGCTTAGCCTGGGGTTTCTCATGGTCCAGCCTCTATCGAGGCTGACAGCGTGGATGCCGGAAACGCCCTTCCCGGGCGTGCGGGCCGGCACAAGGCGCGGCCCCTGCAAGTGGACACGTGCCCCCCGGCGGGTGGGTGGATGTGGACACGTGCACCGGCGGGTGGATGAATGTGGACACGCCCGCGACGGGTGGATGGGCGGACAGGATTTCATTTTGCCATCATATCACGGGAAATGATGAGCCGCAAAGAGGTGCAAGACTTGTTTACTGTAATATTCTCTTATATTCTCTATATCCCATCGCATGATGGGTAGGAGGAAAAGACACACGTTTTATCCTCCTACCACGCTGGGCGTGGATATAAAGAATATAGAAGAATATTTTCCTTTCATCATGATGCGGCTCATCATATCACGGGAAATCCACAAAAAAGTCGTAACTTTGCAGGCGCGACGCGCCCCGCACGCCAACTCCGCCGTAGCGGCAGAAGCCGTCGCCACAACCTGATGACACCCATGAGAAAGACCCTTGCCCTCGTCCTCCTGGCGGCGCTCGCCGCCCTCTCCGCCCGTGCCCAGCACGCTCCCGCCCGTGCCGCCCGCGCCCAGCACGTCCCCACCCTCGCCGAGGTGGGGCCGCAGGCCATGCCCGACACCATCGCGCCCCTCAGCGCCCCCTTTGCCATGGACACCATCGCGCTGCCCCGCTTCGGCTCCAGGCGCGTCGCCGTGCGGCTGAAGGCCGGCCAGAAGGCCACCGCGGCCATCCAGCACGCCATCGACCGCCTCGCGGCGCGGGGCGGCGGCACGGTGGTGGTGCCCCCGGGACGCTGGGCCACGGGCCGGCTGGAACTGAAGTCGGGGGTCTGCCTCCATCTGCCCGAGGGCGCCGAACTGGCCTTCAGCGGCGACATCGCCGACTACCAGCCCGCCGTCTTCACCCGCGACGAGGGCATGGAACTCTACTCCGCCGGGGCGTGCATCTACGCCTGCGACGCCCACGACATCGGTGTCACCGGACGGGGCGTCATCAGCGGGCCGCCGACCCAGTGCGAGCTCTACCGCCACAACGCACGCTTCACGCCCAACCCCGAGCCGATGGTCGACCGCACGCCGCTGGCCCGCCGCCTCTACGACGGGCGCGACACCCTGCCGGTGTTCCTGCCCAAGACCATCGCCCCCATCCGCTGCACGCGCGTGCTCGTCGAGGGCGTCACCCTCCGCGCCTCGCTCTACTGGAACGTCGTGCCGCAATACTGCCGGCAGGTGGTCATCCGCGGCGTGACGGTGGAGAGCTACGGCCACGGGCGCACCGACGGCATCGACATCGACTCCAGCAGCGACGTGCTCATAGAATACTGCTCGATGGACTGCGGCGACGACACCTACACGCTGAAGTCGGGGCGCGGCCAGGACGGCCTGCGCGTGGGCCGCCCCACCGAGCGTGTCGTCATACGCCACTGCCTGGCCCTGCGCGGGCAGGGCGGACTGGTGGTGGGCACCGAGACCGCCGGCGGCGTGAACCACGTCTACATGCACGACTGCGTCTTCAAGGGCACCAACCAGGCCTTCCGCTTCAAGACGCGCCGGCCGCGGGGCGGCGGACTGAGCGACGTGGTGGCCGAGCGCGTGCGCGCCGACGTGGTGAAGCAGGCCGTCTTCGTCGACATGCTGGGCTCGGCACGCTATGTGGGCGACCTGGCGCGGCGCCTGCCCGCAAGGGCGGTGGGCGCGCTCACGCCCGACTTCCACACCATCCGCCTCGGCGACATCGTCGTGGAGCGCTGCGGCCGCCTCTTCGACTTGCGGGGCCTGCCCGAGCGGCCCCTGCGCAACGTGCTCGTCAGGGGGCTCA
>CAZVWX010000329.1:0-2314 GCA_964631105.1 uncultured Prevotella sp.
GTGGCCAAGGTCGTGGTCTCCAGCGTGGGCTACGAGAAGCTCTCGGTCACCCTCGACCGCGGCACCGACACGCTCACCGTCAGGCTCAGGCCCGCGGCCCGCAACCTGGCCGAGGTGACCATCAAGAGCCGCCGGCGGCGCTACCGGCGCAAGGACAACCCGGCCGTGGAGCTCATGCGCAGGGTCATCGCGCGGAAGAAGGAGACGCGGCTCGAGGAGCGTCCCTATTTCAAGACATCGAGATACCAGAAGATTACGCTCTCGGAAAACCGTGTCGACACGGTGAAGAAGAAGCGCAAGGCGTGGTTCATCGACCACCTGGAGCCCTCGCCCCTCGACTCCACGCAGCTCGTGCTCCCGCTGACGCTCAACGAGCAAATCACGCGCCACCTCTACCGCAAGAGCCCCAAGCGGTCGCTCGACGTGGTCGAGGCCGTGCGCAGCACGGGCGTGAACAAAATCTTCCAGACCGGCGAGACGCTCAACACGCTGCTCAAGGAGGTGTTCAGCGACGTCGACATCTACGACGACTACATCCGCCTGCTGCAATACCCCTTCCCCAGCCCGCTCGGGCGAACGGCCGTCTCGTTCTACCACTTCCACATCGCCGACACACTGAAGGTGGACGGCGACAGCGTCTACCACATGATGTTCTATCCCGCCAACCAGCAGGACTTCGGATTCAGCGGCGAGATGTACATCACCAAGGACAGCGACCTGCAGGTGACGTGGTGCGTGCTGAACATTCCCAAGAAGAGCGACGTGAACTTCGTCGACCGCATGCGCGTCACACAGCGGTTCAGCCGTCTGCCCGGTGGCGGATGGGCCCTCACCGACGACGAGATGGTGGCCGAGGGCAGCCTGCTGTCGTTCCTGCCCAAGATGCTCGTCGTGCGCTCCACCCACCACGCCGACTTCGACTTCGGCGACATTCCCGACAAGACGCTCGCCGGGAAGGCCCCCACCAGGATGGAGCCCAGCGCGCGCATCCGCAGCGACGCCTACTGGGACGCCCGCCGGCCCGTGCCGCTCACGGCGGGCGAGAACGGCATGGACTACTTCGTCTACCGCCTCACCAAGAGCAAGAACTTCGGATGGATGAGCATCCTGGCCAAGATGGTGCTGGAGAACTACATCGAGACGGGCAAGCCCGGAAGCCCCGACTACTTCGACTTCGGGCCCGTGACCACCCTGGTGTCGCACAACTTCGTCGACGGCTACCGCTTCCGCCTCTCCGGACGCACCATGGCCGACCTGAACCCGCACCTCTTCTGGAGCGGATTCGCCGCCTATGGCACGCAGAGCCACAAGTGGTATTACGACTCCGAGCTCACCTGGGCGCTGAACAGAAAGGAGAAGTCGCCCTTCGAGTTCCCCATGCGCAACATCAGCCTGGAGACCTCCTACGACCTGGAGTCGGCGGCCGACAGGTATCTCACCAACAACAAGGACAACATCTTCGAGTCGTTCCGCACGCAAACCGTCAGGCAGATGTACTTCTACAACCGGCAGAGGCTCGCCTTCACCTACGAGACCGACTGGGGCCTGAGCTGCCAGGCCTCGCTGAAGACCGAGTGCGACCACCCCACCGGCACCCTGCTCTTCGCCCCGCTCGACGGCCGGCGCCCGCTCTCACGGCTGCGCACCACCGAGCTCTCGGCCCTCGTCAGGCTGAACCCGCAGCAGTCGTATGTGAACACGAAGCAGCGGCGCGTGCCCGTGAACTTCGACGCCCCCGACATCCGCCTCACGCACACCATGGGGGTGAAGGGGCTGCTGGGCGGGCAGTACGCCTCGAACATGACCGAGCTCAGCGTCTACAAGCGGCAGTGGCTCGGGTCGTGGGGATACGTCAACCTGCACCTCATCGGGAGGGCGCAGTGGAACAGGGTGCCCTTCCCCCTGCTGTGCATGCCGCCCGTGAGCCTGACCTACTTCATGGACGCCAACGACGAGACGTTCAACCTGATGCGCAACATGGAGTTCCTCACCGACCGCTACGCCTTCTGGTCGGTGCAGTGGGACCTGAACGGGAAGCTCTTCAACCGCATCCCGCTCATCAAGAAGCTGAAGTGGCGCGAGTTTGTGGGCGTGAAGGGCATGTGGGGCCACCTCACCGACAAGAACAACCCGGCCCTGCGCCCCGCCGACGGGCGGCTCTTCCAGTTTCCCGACTGCAGCCACGTGATGGGCAACCAGCCCTACTGGGAGGTGCTCGTGGGCATACACAACGTGTTCAAGTTCTTCGGCGTCGACTACGTGCGGCGCATCACCTACACCGACCTGCCCGATGTCGACCGGCAGGGCCTGCGGT
>CAZVWX010000330.1:0-2297 GCA_964631105.1 uncultured Prevotella sp.
CCGCAATGGGCCGACTACGCCGGACAGGGCAACCACAACCTGCGCGTGGCCGACGTCGACGGCGACGGATGCGACGAAATCGTCTATGGGGCCATGTGCGTCGACCACGACGGCACCGGGCTCTACAACACGCGCATGGGCCACGGCGACGCCATCCACCTCGTGGCCGACCCGGCCGACGACAGGCTCTACGTATGGGACGTGCACGAGAACCGCCGCGACGGCTCCGAGCTGCACGACGCCGCCACGGGACAAGTCGTCTTCCAGAAGAAAGCCGACTACGACGTGGGGCGCGGCCTCGCCGCCGACATCGACTCCACCAACTACGGCCCCGAGCTCTGGAGCGCCAACACCGGCGGACTGCTCGACATGAAGGGCAACCCCGTCAGGCCGGCGGGAGAAGCCTCCGGGGAAACCGACTACAGCAACTGGCGCCGGCCGGCCAGAAGCTTGTCGTGCAACTTTGCCGTGTGGTGGGACGGCGACCTCACCCGCGAGCTCCTCGACCACGAGCGCGTCAGCAAGTACAACCCCGCCACGGGCGAATGCGACGAGCTCATCCGCTTCGACGGACGGTTCAACAACTTCACCAAGTCGAACCCATGCCTCTCGGCCGACATCGTCGGCGACTGGCGCGAGGAGGTGCTCGTGAGAAACGCCGCCAGCACCGAGCTCCGCCTCTACGTCTCGACCCTGCCCACACCCTATCGCATCAACTGCCTGGAGGAAGACCCCGTCTACCGCGCGTCGGTGGCCAGCGAGAACGCCGGCTACAACCAGCCGCCGGAGACCGGATTCTACCTCGGACCCGACGGCAGACGTGGATTCCTGAAGTAAAAAGCCGGCCTGCACACCGCCCGGCTTCCTGCAGAAAAAGAGGGAGTGTCCAACAGATTCTCCGGAAAGTCCACCCCACACTCCCGCTTTGCCGCTACCTTTGCAAGACGGCATGAAGCCACACCTGCAAGCCCGCGAATACAACTGAAAACAACTATAGAATGACAGCTTTCCTAAAAATGAAAATGAAAAGAACCTTAACAGCGGCCATCGCCGCAGCCATGGCCGTAGCGACATGGGCGCAACCGGTGGAAATCAGCGTGAGCACGAAGCCGGGGGCAGCCGTGCAGCCCACCATGTACGGCATCTTCTTCGAGGACATCAACTTCGGCGCCGACGGCGGCCTCTACGCCGACCTGGTGGAGAACCGCTCCTTCGAGTTCCCCAACCACCTGATGGGATGGGAAACCTTCGGCAAGGTGGACGTCGGCGACTACCAGCCGGCCTTCCCCCGCAACCCCCACTACGCCAGGCTGCGCAGCGCCGGCCACAACCAGAAGTTCACCGGACTGGAGAACAAGGGCTTCTTCGGCATGGGACTGAAGCAAGGACTGGCCTACAAGTTCTCGGTCTATGCCCGCCTGGCCGACGTGCAGGGGGGCAAGGCGCGCATCCGCGTGGAGCTGGTGGACGACAAGGACAACGTGATGGACAAGAAGGGCGTCGACATCGACGACAACAAGTGGCACAAGTACACGGCCGAGCTCACGCCCACGAAGACCGTGGCCCGCGGCTCCATGCGCATCTATCTGGAGAGCGCCCAGGGCATCGACCTCGACCAGGTGTCGCTCTTCCCTGGTGACGCCTGGCAGGGACTGCTCCGCGCCGACCTGGTGGAGGACTTGAAGGACCTGCACCCGGGTGTCTTCCGCTTCCCCGGCGGATGCATCGTGGAGGGCACCGACCTGGCCACGCGCTACCAGTGGAAGAACAGCGTGGGACCCGTGGAGAACCGCCCCCTCAACGAGAACCGCTGGAACTACACCTTCCCACACCGCCTCTATCCCAACTACTACCAGAGCTACGGGCTCGGATTCTATGAGTTCTTCCTCCTGAGCGAGTACATCGGCGCCGAGCCCCTGCCCGTGCTCTCGGTGGGACTGGCCTGCCAGTACCAGAACAAGGACGACGACAAGAACGCCCACGTGGCCGTGGACGACCTGCAGCCCTACATCGACGACGCCCTCGACCTGATTGAGTTCGCCAACGGCCCCGCCACGTCGACGTGGGGCAAGGTGCGCGCCGACATGGGCCACCCGCAGCCCTTCGGGCTGAAGCAGATCGGCATCGGCAACGAGCAGTGGGGCCCGCTCTATCCCGAGCGGCTGGAGAAGTTCGTCAAGGCCATCCGCCAGCGCTATCCCGAGATGAAGATTTGCGGGTCGAGCGGCCCCTCGGCCGACGGCAAGAACTTCGACTACGGATGGCAGGAGATGCGCCGCCTGGGCGTCGACCTCGTC
>CAZVWX010000331.1:0-2287 GCA_964631105.1 uncultured Prevotella sp.
CATCCTCGCCACCACCGAGAAGCACAAGATTCTGCCCACCATTCTGAGCCGGTGCCAGATTTACGACTTCGAGCGGATGACCGTGCCCAACATCATCGCACAACTGGAGATGGTGGCCGGCAAGGAGGGCATCACCTATGAGAAGGAGGCGCTGGAGGTGATTGCCGAGAAGGCCGACGGCGGCATGCGCGACGCGCTCTCCATCTTCGACCAGGCGGCCAGCTTCTGCCAGGGCAACATCACCTACCAGAAGGTGATTGACGACCTGAACGTGCTGGACAGTGACAACTACTTCCGGCTGACCGAACTGGCTCTGAAGAACCAGGTGGCCGAGATGATGGTGCTCTTGAACGGCATCCTGGAAAAGGGATTCGACGGCGGCAACCTCATCGACGGCATGGCCGGGCACGTGCGCAACGTGATGATGGCCCGCGACACGCAGACGCTGCCCCTCCTGGAGTGCAGCGAGACGCAAAGGCAAAAATACCAGAAGCAGGCCGCGGCGTGCCCGCCCAGCTTCCTCTACAAGGCCCTCCGCCTGCTCAGCCGCTGCAGCTTGAACTACAAGCAGAGCAGCAACAAGCGCCTGCTCGTGGAGCTCACCCTCATCGAGGTGGCCCAAATCACGCAGGGCGGCGACGACGAGCCCGCCGCGGGGCGCCCGCCCCATAGTCTGAAATCCCTGTTCCATCACCAGGCGGCCCAGCCTCAACCTGCCTCACAGGGTGCAGGTGCTGGCAGCCGCCCACAAGGCGCCCCCGCGACGGCGGGCGCCCGCCCCGCCACAACGTCGGCACAGTCCGGCGCAGCGCCACAGCCCGCCACGGCGGCAAGCTCCGCCGCGGCCACGCGCCCCTCGCCGTCGCCCCAGACGACGGCTCCCGCCCAGGCCGCGCCCATCAAGATAGGCTCGGTGGGCATGACCTTCGACAGTATTCTCAAAAAGGAAAAGAAAGACCGGCACGAAGCCGATGCCGACAACACCACGCTGCTGGACTCCGGTGCCATGGCGGCAGAGCCCGCCGCCGCCCCGGACGGCGAGGCCGGCAACCGGCCGTTCACCCAGGACCAGCTGGAGCTGCAATGGATGGTGCTGTGCAAGCGCATGCCGCAGTCCATGGTGGGCACGTCGTCGCGCATGATCAACATGGTGCCGCAGATTACGCAGATGCCCAACGTGGAGCTCGTGGTCGACAACACGTTCCTCCAGATGCAGCTCGAAGCCATCCGCAAGCGCATCAGGGCCACGCTGAGGCAGCTGCTGGGCAACAACGAGCTGGAGGTGACGATACGCCTGGCCGAGAAGGACGAGGTGCACCCGGTGCTCACGCCCCGCGAGACCTTCGAGAAGATATGCCGGGAGAACCCGGCGGTGGAGAAGCTCCGCAAGGCCCTCCGCCTGGAATTGTCGTAGGCCGCGGCTGCCGCGCCCGCCCAGAGCCCCCGCGCCCGCTCAGAACAGGCGCACCTTCAGCCCGAACATGAAGGCGGCCCCGTCGGTGAGCGGGCAGTTCAGATAGTAATAGTCCGGCTTGTAGTTGAGCAGATTGTCAACGGCAAGCGTCACCGTAACTTTCTCGCCCACGCGGTGCGCCATCGACAGCTTCCAAAGCATGTAGGACGGATAGTGGATGCGCGTCACGCCCTTGTCGATGTCGTAATAGTCGACGAACTCGAAATTGTCCACATGCGACAGGAACCGGCCGTCGAGGCCTACGTCGAGCCCATAGCGGGCGGAGAACTGGTGGTCCCAGTCGACGTGGGCGATGACGGAATGCTTCCTGGCCGGCAGATACTGGTTGTTGATCTTGCGCCCGCTCTTGTCCTCGGGCAGCTCCTCGTGCACGTAGGCGTAGCTCAGCCGTGCCGTGACGCCATTGTTCCAACGCGCCTGGGCGGTGGCGTCGACGCCGCAGACCAGATAGTCGTGCAGGTTGATGTAGGGCAGGCGGGGCATCACCTCGCCCTCGACGAAGTAGGGCGCGCCCGAACCAATCTTGTTGGTCACGCTGTTGTGATAGCCGCTCACGGTGAAGTTGTAGTGCCCGTGGGTGTACTCCACCGAGGCGTTGAAGTTCTGGCTGGTCTCGGGCTTCAGGTCGGGGTTGCCCTCCACAATCCAAATGCCGGCCATGTCGAACTCATAGAACCGCTCCTTGAGCGTGGGCGCACGGAAGCCCATGCCGTAGCCCAGCCGCAGGTTGAGCCCCCGCAGGGGGTTGTAGCGCAGGCTGAGCTTGGGCGTGACGCGCTGCACGCGGTCTTCCGAGAAGTAGTCGTAGCGCAG
>CAZVWX010000332.1:0-2279 GCA_964631105.1 uncultured Prevotella sp.
AGGCCATGCACAAGGCCGTCGACGAGATGGCGCACAAGGACACCTTCCGCGGCTACGGGCCCGAGCGGGGCTACGACTTCCTGCGCGAGGCCATCATCAAGAACGACTTCCTGCCCCGGGGCATCCACCTCGAACCGGGCGAGATCTTCGTCAACGACGGGGCCAAGAGCGACACAGGCAACATCCAGGAAATCGTGAGGTGGGACAACAGCATCGGCGTGACCGACCCCATCTATCCGGTCTACATCGACAGCAACGTGATGATTGGTCGAGCCGGAGTACTGGAAAACGGACGGTGGAGCAACGTGACCTACATGCCCTGCACGGCCGGGAACGGATTCACGCCGGAGATACCCGACCACAGGGTGGACATGATTTACCTCTGCTACCCCAACAACCCCACGGGGACGGTGCTCACGAAGGAGGAACTGCGCAAGTGGGTGAACTACGCGCTGAAGAACGATTCCATCATCTTCTACGACGCAGCCTACGAGGCCTACATCCGCGAGGACGACATTCCCCACTCCATCTACGAGATACGGGGGGCCAGGAAGGTGGCCATCGAGTTCCACAGCTATTCCAAGACGGCCGGGTTCACGGGCGTGAGGTGCGGCTACACGGTGGTGCCCAAGGAGCTCACGGCCGCCACCCTCGACGGCAAGCGCGTGGAGCTGAACCCCATCTGGGACCGCCGGCAGAGCACGAAGTTCAACGGCACAAGCTACATCAGCCAGCGGGCGGCCGAGGCCATCTACACGCCCGAGGGCAAGCAGCAGACCAAGGCCACCATAGACTACTACATGGAGAACGCGCGCATCATGCGCGACAGCCTCACCCGGCTGGGAATGAGCGTCTACGGAGGGGTCGACGCCCCCTACCTCTGGGTGAAGACACCGGGCAGCGCCGGGAGCTGGAAGTTCTTCGAGGAAATGCTCTACGGGGCCTCGGTGGTGTGCACGCCGGGCGTGGGCTTCGGCCCCAGCGGCGAGGGATACATCCGCCTGACGGCCTTCGGCGACCGCGCCGACTGCAACGAGGCCATGGAGCGCATCGCCAAATGGCTGCTCGGACGGGGCTGACGCGAAACGACAACAACACAAACAAACAGCGAAAAGGGGATTGGCCGCCCGGGGCCCGCCACCGCGACGCGACGCAACGCGGCCGGCGTGGCAACGGAAGCACATGAACCGAGCAACTTAAAACAAAAAAGGTATGGAGAATTTGAAGAGAGCATGCTTGATGGCAGTTGTAGCAACCGCCGCTTGCACAGGTATTCAGGCACAGGATAAGGTGGAGGGCGCCATCGGAGCCGACATCGTGAGCCAGTACTACTGGCGCGGACAGGACCTGGGCGACGTCTCGCTGCAGCCCACGCTGGGCGTGGCCTGGAAGGGGCTCTCGCTCTCGGCGTGGGGCAGCGTGGGGCTTTCCGACAACGACGACACCAAGGAGTTCGACCTCACCCTGTCGTACACGCTCGGCGGATTCCACGTGGGCGTGACCGACTACTGGTTCAACAAGGGCACGAACAACTTCAGCGGCGAGGACATCGACGACGCACAGTACTTCAAGTACGGCGCCCACAGCACCACGCACGTCTACGAGGCCAATGTCGGCTACGACTTCGGGCCGGTGGCCTTCAACTGGTACACCAACTTCGCCGGCAATGACGGCGTGAACAAGAGCGGCGACCGGGCCTATTCGTCCTACATGGAGCTCGCGGCACCCTTCAAGCTGGGCTCGCTCGACTGGACGGCATCGGTGGGGGCTGTGCCCTATGCCACCTCCTTCTATTCCGACGCGGGTGGATTCGCCGTGACGCATGTGGCCCTGAAAGCCACAAAGGACATCCAGGTCACCAACTCGTTCAGCATCCCCGTGTTCGCGCAGGTGGCCGCCAACCCCAGCAACGAGAAGGCTTACTTCGTGGTGGGATTTACATTGCAGCCCTGAACGACATGCTGCGCCAACCCATCAGAAACATAGGACAAACAAACAACTCAACAACAAATCCCCCGCGGCGCACACTGCCGTGAGAGCCGCGGGGGACAAAACCAAAAAGAAATATGACAAACTTGAGATTCGAGGCCGTGGCTGAGGCCTCACGCAAACAGCCGGTAGAAGTCATCGCTCCCGTGGAGCGGCCTTCCGAGTTCTTCGGAAAGAAGGTGTTCAACCGCCAGAAGATGTACAAGTACCTGCCCGCCGACGTCTATGCCAAGATGATCGACGTGATGGACAACGGCGCACAGCTCGACCGTTCCATCGCCGACGCCGTG
>CAZVWX010000333.1:0-2279 GCA_964631105.1 uncultured Prevotella sp.
TGCAGAAGATGAAGTCGGTGTCCTGTTCGGGCACAAACTTCAGCTTGGTCTGCGTCCCGTTGAGGAACCCCTTGCCCAGGAGGCCTCCCGAGCCGATGGCAATCTCGCTCTGGTGCACGTTGTAGCCCGCGCCCGCCAGGTCGTCGTCGAGGCCGAGCAGCACGTTGACGCGCACGCGCTGGTGCTGGCCGAGGACGTCGTTGAGGATGAAGTCGGCCGAGTAGAAGAATCCCACCGAGCTCAGGGCGAAGAGCGCGATGAAGAAGTAGCTGCGCAGGCGCGTGGCCAGGCCCTTGAACACCAGGTAGCCCACGAGGGCGGCGCAGAGCGAGAGCTGCACCCACACGATGTCGAAGGGGATGACGAACTCGGAGAAGAGGAACACCGCCGCCGTGACGCCCAGGCAGTAGGCCAGGATGGAGACGGTGTCGCGCCACGACTTGCAGTAGCTCTGCACCATGCCGGCCGTGAAGAGCTGCACGAGCAGGAGCACGACCGACTTGCCGAGCGAGGTGGGCGTGTCGAAGAGCGGCACGCCTTCATACTTGATGCCCACCACGAAGTAGACCACCATCGCCACGGCGGTGAAGAGGACGCTGCCGGGCATGCCCTCGCGGTAGAACATGAGGAAGAAGGCCGTGTAGACCAGGGCCGAGCCCGTCTCCTTCTGCCCGATGATCATGAGCATGGGCAGCAGCACGACAGCGCAGGCGGCGAGGAAGTGCTTCATCCGGTGGATGTCGAAGCCGTAGGTGCTCATGAGCTTGGCCACGGCCAGGGCTGTGGCGAACTTGGCGAACTCGGCGGGCTGCAGGCGCAGGGGTCCGAGCACGAGCCACGACCGCGAGCCCTTGATCTGGTGGGGGTTGAAGATGGTGACAAAGAGCAGGAGCAGCAGCGCGGCGTAGATGATGTAGGCGAAGGTGTCGTAGAACCGGTCGTCGAGCAGGAGGATGACGCCGCCGAGCGTCACCGCCGTGGCAATCCAGATGATCTGCATGCCCGAGCGCGAGCCCAGGCTGAAGATTTCGGTGTCGCCATAGGTGTAGCTGGCCCCGCACACGCTGAACCATCCGAAGACGAGCAGGGCCAGATAGATGCCCACCGTCCACCAGTCGAGCGAGCCCAGCACGCCGGGCTGCTTGTCGTCGTTACCTGTTCTTGGAGCCATAAGCTATTCTTCTGTGTTGCATCTGCGCGGCCTCCTTCTCCGAGGCCGGGCTGAGTTTGCCTTGTATGTACTGCTCCATGATGAGCTTTCCGATGGGCACGCCGTAGTCGGCGCCCCATCCGCCGTTCTCCACATACACGGCGACGGCAATCTTGGGCTGGTTCATCGGCGCGAAGCCCATGAACACCGAGTGGTCCTGCCCCCGGTTCTGCGCCGTGCCGGTCTTGCCGCAGGCGGCGAAGGGCAGGCTGCGCAGGTGGCGGCACGTGCCGCCCATGGCCGACGAGCGCATGCCGGCCACGATGTACTCGTAGGCGCGGCGGCTGGCCTTGGTGTAGTGGCGCCGCGTGAAGGCCGTGTCGAGGGGCTCGCCCTTCACCTTGCGCACCACGTGGGGCACGTAGTAGAAGCCGCGGTTGGCGATGGTGGCCCCGAGGTTGGCGATTTGCAGCGGCGTGAGGTTCACCTCGCCCTGGCCGATGGAGATGGAGATGATGGTGAGGCCGTTCCACGAGCCGTGGTAGGCCTTGTCGTAGAACTGCGAGTTGGGAATCAGGCCGCGCTTCTCGCCCGGAAGATCGATGCCGAGCTTGTAGCCGAAGCCCATGCTCACCATGTAGTCGCGCCACGTGTCGAGGGCTTTCTGCACGGTGGGGTACTTGCGGCGGTTGCCTATCATGTGGAACAGCCCCCAGCAGAAGAACCCGTTGCACGACGTCGAGATGGCGGGCACGAGCGAGATGGGCGAGGCGTGGCCGTGGCACCCCACGTGGAGGCCGCGGTAATAGAACCCGTGGTGGCAGGGGTACAGGGTGTGCGAGTTGATGATGCCCTCGGTCATGAACGTCAGGCCCTGCGAGGTCTTGAAGGTGGAGCCCGGCGGATACTGCCCCATGATGCTGCGGTTCAGCAGCGGCTTCCACACGTTGCGCTGCAGCGCGCGGTGGTTGTGGCCGCGCTGCCGGCCCACGAGCAGCCGCGGGTCGTACGACGGCGCCGAGACCATGCAGAGCACCTCGCCCGTGGCGGGCTCTATGGCCACGATGCTGCCCAGCTTGCCCTCCATGAGCCGCTCGCCCAGGGCCTGCAGGTCCAGGTCGATGGCCAG
>CAZVWX010000334.1:0-2276 GCA_964631105.1 uncultured Prevotella sp.
AGGGCCGGCATCGCGCTGCTCATTGCCGCCATGAGCGCACAGGGCACGAGCCGCATCGCCAACATTGCGCAGATAGACCGCGGCTACCAGAACATCGAGGAACGGCTCAACAGGCTCGGAGCCAAAATCAAGCGCATCAATGATTAGAAAGGAAGAGGTGTTCAGCATCGGGCGGCTGGGGAAACCACACGGCGTGGGCGGCGAGCTGGCGTTCCACTTCACCGACGACGTGTTCGACCGCACCGGCGCCGACTGCCTCGTGCTCGACATGGACGGCATCCTGGTGCCTTTCTTCATCGACAGCTACCGGTTCAAGAGCGGCGAGACGGCTCTGGTCACCCTCGACGGCGTAGACTCGCAGGACAAGGCGCAGGAACTCGCCGGACGCGACGTCTACTTCCTCCGTCGGCTGGCCGACGTCGACGGAGGGCAGCCCTCGTGGGCGCAGCTGGTGGGGTTCACCCTCGTCGACATCCGCTCGGGCGAGGCGCTGGGGCGCATCGTGGCGGTGGACGACTCCACGATGAACATCCTCTTCGAGGTGGAGACGCCCCGCGGCGGGCGCATCCTCGCTCCGGCGGGCGACGACCTGCTGGGCAACATCGACAACGAAGGGCGGAGGCTGGAATACCGGACTCCCGACGGACTAATGGACATGGAATCATGAGAAAGGAACAGAAACCGCAACAAATATGCATCCTGGGCAGCACGGGCAGCATCGGCACGCAGGCCCTCGACGTCATCAGCCAGCATCCCGACCGCTACCAGGCTTGGTGCCTCACGGCCAACAACAACGTGGAGAAGCTGGCCCGGCAGGCCCGGAGGTTCAAGCCGGACAGTGTGGTCATTGCCAACGAGGCACACTACGCCGAGCTGAAAGAGGCCCTGGCCGGCGAGCCCGACATCAAGGTGTATGCCGGGCGCGAGGCCCTGGAGCAGATTGTCGAGGCCGAACCTATCGACATGGTGCTCGCCTCCATGGTGGGCTTTGCCGGCCTCGTGCCCACCATCAACGCCATCAAGGCGGGGAAGAAAATCTGCCTGGCCAACAAGGAGACGCTCGTGGTGGCCGGCGAGCTCATTCTGAAGCTTGTCGGGCAGTACCATGCGCCGCTGCTGCCCGTCGACTCCGAGCACAGCGCCATCTTCCAGTGCCTCGTGGGCGAGGACCAGAACCCCGTCGACAAGATTCTGCTCACCTGCTCGGGCGGCCCCTTCCGCACGTTCACGCGCGAGCAGCTGGCCACCGTCACGGCCGGGCAGGCGCTGAGGCATCCCACGTGGCAGATGGGCGCCAAGATCACCATCGACTCGGCCACGCTCATGAACAAGGGCTTCGAGGTGATGGAGGCCAAATGGCTCTTCGGCGTGCCCGCCGAGAAGATACAGGTGCTGATACATCCGCAGAGCGTTGTCCACAGCGCTGTGCAGTTTGCCGACGGTGCGGTGAAGGCGCAGCTGGGCGTGCCCGACATGCGGCTGCCCATACAGTATGCCTTCAGCTTCCCCGAGCGGCTGCCCCTCGATGGCGGGCGCCTCGACCTGCTGGGCGTGGCCGACTTGCAGTTCATGAGGCCCGACACCGCGAAGTTCCCCTGTCTGGGGCTGGCCTACGAGGCCATCAGCCAGGGCGGCAACGTGCCCTGTGTGGTGAACGCGGCCAACGAGGTGGTCAACCTGGCCTTCCGCCAGGGGCGCTGCTCCTATCCGCAGATGGCGCAGGTCATTGCCGCAACCATGAGGCAGGTGGCCTTCGACGCCACTTGCAGCCTGGACACCTATCTGGACACCGACCGCGAGGCGCGCCGTGTGGCCGCCGGACTGCTGGGTCGGGGCTAGCCACGGCTCCCGTGCAGGCGCAACCGGAAACCGGCATACACCTCTTTATATATTCATGACAAGAAAAAGCTAGTATCACACACATCAGATGGAAGTATTTTTAATCAGATTGCTGCAATTCATGCTGTCAATCTCGCTGCTGGTGCTGCTCCACGAGGGCGGCCACATGTTCTTCTCCAAGCTCTTCGGCGTGAGGGTGGAGAAGTTCTACCTGTTCTTCGACCCCTGGTTCCACCTCTTCGAGTGGAAGCCCAAGCATAGTGAGACCACCTTCGGCATCGGCTGGCTGCCCTTGGGAGGCTATTGCAAGATTTCGGGCATGATAGACGAGAGCTTCGACACCGACCAGATGAAGAAGCCCGCCCAGCCCTGGGAGTTCCGGAGCAAGCCTGCCTGGCAGCGGCTGCTCATCATGGTGGGCGGCGTGCTGGTGAACT
>CAZVWX010000335.1:0-2274 GCA_964631105.1 uncultured Prevotella sp.
TGGCAAAGATGTATTTCTCCGACACCGCGGCCACCGGCGTCAGCAGCCTGCGCCAGGCTGACGGCGGGGGGCAGGCTGTGGTCTACGACCTCTCCGGACGCCGGGCGGGTGTCTTCGCCGGCGTCGGCGAGGCCACCAAGGCGCTCCCCAAGGGGGTTTACGTCGTGAAACAACAGGGTAGAACGATTAAAATCGCAGTGAAATGAACGGGAGAATAGCACGCAAAGCCGGCGTCACGGCTCTGCTCTTGGGCCTTGCGGCGGTGACGGCCGGCGCACAGACGTTGAACGTGGTGGTGGGCGAGGTGACCTACCAGGTGCCTGCCGCCGAGGCGGGCGACATGGTGTATGCCGGCGGAACGACGCTCACCATCATGGGCAAGACCTTCGCCCTGGCCGACATCGACCGCATGTATGTGGACGACAGCGAGGTGGCCGACGACGCCATCGGCGTGAGCTACCAGGGCGAGACGGCGGCGGTGACCGTGGCCGCCAGCTGCATGAGCCACGTCACCGTGACGGCCAACGGCGCCGCGGTGAGCATCGTGCAGGACGACGCCCTGGCCGACGAAATCACCTACACGCTGAGCGGCACGAGCGGCAACGGCTCGTTCTATATGGACGGCAGGCTGAAGGCCACCGTGGTGCTCGACAACCTCACACTGACCTCGGCCGACAGCGCGGCCGTCAACATCGACAACGGCAAGCGCATCAACCTGGTGCTGCAGGGCACCAGCACCCTGAAGGACAGCCAGGAGAGCGACGGCAAGGGGGCGCTGATGGTGAACGGACACTCCGAGGTGAGCGGCTCGGGCACGCTCAACCTGTACGGATACGCCAAGCACGCCTGGTGGGCCGACGAGTACATCCAGCTGAAAAAGGGATTCACCGGCAGCGTGAACATCCTCTATGCCAAGAAGGACGGCATCAACGTGAACCAATACTACGAGCAGAACGGCGGCACGATGAACATCAGCGGCGTGCTCGACGACGGCATCCAGGTGTCGGCCGACGATGACGAGACGGGCTACGTGAGCCTGCAGGGCGGCACGCTCAACATCAGCGTCACCGAGGCTGCCACCAAGGGCATCAAGGCCGACGGCACCATCACCATGAACGAAAGCAAGAACACGCTGGCGGTGGGGGTGACCAGCGGCGGCAAGGGCGCCTGGGACTCCGACGACAACGAGGTGAAGGGCTCGGCCTGCATCAGCTCCGACGCCAACGTCACCATCGCCGGCGGAACCATCACCCTCACGGCCACGGGCTCCGGCGGCAAGGGGCTGAAGTGCGACTCCACGCTCACCGTCACCGGCGGCACGCTCAACGTGACCACGAGCGGCAGGCAATACGTGAAGACGGGGGCCAGCGGAACGGAGTACGACGGCAACTACACGGGGCAGATTGACCGGCTGGACGACGCCATCAACTCGGGGGCCGACCTCACCATCAGCGGCGGGCGCGTCTATGCCCATGGCAGCAACAACGACGGCATCGACGCCAACGGCAACTGCTACATCAAGGGCGGACTGGTGTATGCCATCGGAACCAGCTCTCCCGAGGTGGCCATCGACGCCAACACCGAGGACCGCAAGCAGCTCTACGTCAGCGGCGGCACGCTGGTGGCCATCGGCGGACTGGAGTCGGGGGCCAGCCTGACGCAGAGCTGCTACGCCTCGCAGTCGTGGACCCGCAACACGTGGTACGCCCTGACGGTGGGCAGCTCGGTCTTCGCCTTCCTCACGCCGCAGAGCGCGGGCTCCACCCTGGTGGTCTCGGGCGCGTCGACACCCACGTTGAAGTCGGGCGTCACGGTCACTGCCGGCACGTCGGTGTTCGGCGCCAAGGGGTATGTCGACGCCACGGTGAGCGGCGGCTCCTCGGTGTCGCTCTCCTCCTACAACGCCAGCCAGGGAGGTGGCGGCGGCGGTGGCGGCAACAACCGTCCCGGCGGCGGTGGCGGCCCTGGCGGACGGTTCTAAACCGGACCGGGGGGACGCAACCAGAAACGGAAAGCCCCGGACTGAGCCTTTCATGGCCGGTCCGGGGCTTTTGCTGTTTTCATGAGGGTGTGTCAAAAAACTCTTTTTGACGGTCATGATAAAATCATGTTCCTACATGTGGTTGATAATCAGTCGGCTGTAGGGGCATAATTTATTATGCCCGCACAATATTCGGATGATGATATGCTCTCGAAGTCTTATTTTCTGATTCTCACAATGTTCAGGCTGTAGGCCGGCACGTCCACCGTCACCCGTCCGCTGCTGATCGCCGT
>CAZVWX010000336.1:0-2270 GCA_964631105.1 uncultured Prevotella sp.
GTGAGCTTCACCTTCGTGGCGGTGTCCACCTTGCTGGTGATGCGGATTTGGTTGAGGTCCACCTTGCCGAACTTCACCTTGAAGGGCTTTCCGTCGGCGGTCTTGGCCGTCACGGTGAGCCGCTTGGTGTTCTTGCCGTGGTTCACGCGGATGGTGGTGTCGGGCATGAGCGTCACCTCCCGCTCGTAGCTGCGCTTGTTCTTGGGCAGGGCCTTCTTCTGCTGCTCGGCTTTCTGGTTGTCACGCAGTTCCTTCTCGGCGGCGTCGGGGTCCTTGCCCTGCTTCTCGGCCTCGGCGCGGGCCTTGGCGATGTCCTCCTTCTGCTTGCGTGCCTCGGTGCGCTTCTGCTCGCGGTCCTTTTTCTTCTTGTCGATTTGCGACTTGGACGGCGTCTTCTCGAAGCGCTCGTTGGCTTTCTTCAGGAACGGCACGTGGTTGTAGAGCTTCAGCAGGTTGAACGTGCCGTTGATGTTCAGGTCGCGGTTGTTGTTGATGGTGTTGCCCAGGTCGGTTCCGTCGTCGAGCTGCGTGCCGCGTGCCCAGGTGTATGCGGCGTTGTAGGTGGCGTCGGCGTTCACCCAGTCGAAGACGGGAATGAGGTTGAGGGGCAGCTGGTAGGAGAGGGTGAACGACTGGTTGTAGTCGAGCGGCGTGCCGAAGTGGCGTATGGACGTGCGCACCGAGTCCTTCCACGCCTCGTATTGCGTGGGGTAGAGGTCTTTGTTCACCGGCACGTCGGGCTGCTCAATCTCGGCGTGCGTGGCGCTCTGGAAGTTCATGTGCAGGTTCTTGGTCAGGTCCCAGCGGATGCCGAACTCGCGGTTCCAGAGGAACTGGCTGTCGTATTGCAGGTCGAGGTTGCCGTTCTCGGTGCTCTCCATGTCGCGTTCCTGCAGCTCGTGGTAGCTGCGGGTCATGTCGGTGTTGAAGGTGAGGCTCTGCGGCAGCCAGTTGAGGCCGAAGCGCTTCAGGATGTCGAACCACTTGGAGCGGCTTTTGATTTTCTTGAACGGCTCGATGGGCTGGTACACCGGTGTCCAGGAGTAGGCCATGGCGCCGCGCCAGTTGTCCTGCCGCTCATACACGGTGGTCTCGCCCGAGTTGTACTCGTGGTTGTGGCTGTAGGTGAAGGTGAAGTTGGCCGGGTCGTAGGGCATGGGGTGGCGCTTGGTGGCAATGCCCACGTGCGCGTTGGACACCGAGAAGTTGGTCTGGGTGGTGCGGGTCACGGCGATGCTCTCGATGCTGTCGCGCTGGTGCTTGTCGCTGATGGCGTCGAGGGCCTCGTCGAGCTCCATGTCGGTGTCCAGCGGGTTGTATTTCGGCGTGGTCTTCTCCTTGGTCACACTGTAGTAGACGGGGATGCTCACCTTGGCCTTGTCGGGGAAGAGCTTGCCCAGCTCCAGGCTTGTGGTGATGGAGTAGGAGCCCTGCGTCTCGTCGGTGCGCTGGGCCACGCCGTCCTCCAGTCCGCCGAAGCCGTCGGTGATGTAGCGTCCCTGCATGTTCACGGTGCCGAAGTCGGAGAGCTGGATGTTCAGCGTGCCGTTGGCGGCCCATCCGCCCTTGTTGTTGTATTCCTTGAGCCTGAGCTCGTTCACCCACACCTCGCCGCTCTTGGTCTCGGCCGACTCGTTTCTCACGCCAATCATCATGGTCTTCACCTCGCCCAGGGTGGGGTTGCCCACCACGGTAATCTTGTTGGCCGGGTTGCTCTCGTCGTAGATTTCGAAGGGGCGGCTGTAGCCCAGGGCCGAGCCTTCGGTGACCTGCCTGTTGCGCTCGCGCTTGGCGTTGGTGAGTACGCTCAGCGGAATGTCGAGCATGTTGTCGTCGGGCCACACGGCGCGGCAGTCGGCGGCCGAGTAGCGGTTGTAGTCGCCGGCGGGCGTGAGCTTCAGCGGGATGGCGTATTCGTAGTAGTTGTTCTTGTAGTCGGAGCCGAGCCGGAGGAAGACGTAGAGCTGGTCGTTCTGCAGCCCGGTCTCGTTGGGCTCGAGGGCGTTGGCGTGGACGAACATCTGCATGCGCTTGTATTGCCGCAGGTCGAGGGTGGTGTTCTTGTACACGGCCTTGGCCGCCCCCGCCCCCAGGTTGCGCACCACCATGCTCAGCGCCTGCTCGTTGGCCTCGACGAGCTGTGGCTGCGTGGGGTCCTGCTCGCGCGTGATGCCCGGGGGCAGCACGTAGTTCACGGGGGTCTTGTCGCTGTTCTCCTCGATGTTCACGGCGCTGGCCTCTAGGGTTCCGCTGTTGTTGTTGGTGAGTGC